>NZ_PJQQ01000135.1:0-228 GCF_002858665.1 Pseudomonas sp. FFUP_PS_473 | reverse complement strand
CTCATAGCTCAGCTGGATAGAGTACTCGGCTACGAACCGAGCGGTCGGAGGTTCGAATCCTCCTGAGTGCACCATATTCAGAAATCGACTTCGGTCAATGAAGCGGTTTCGGTCTAAAGCCAGTGGTGATCTGGTCTAAAAATACCGACCCGCACTCATAGCTCAGCTGGATAGAGTACTCGGCTACGAACCGAGCGGTCGGAGGTTCGAATCCTCCTGAGTGCACCA
>NZ_PJQQ01000134.1:0-237 GCF_002858665.1 Pseudomonas sp. FFUP_PS_473 | reverse complement strand
CGACGACATCAGCTGCTTCATAAGCTCCCACACGAATTGCTTGATTCATTGAAGAAGACGATTAGGTTAGCAACCTTGATGGTGGCCTGTAGCTCAGATGGTTTGAGCGCACCCCATGCTTTTGAATAAAGAGCAGGGTGAGGTCGGCATGTAGTAACCCTCGATTGGGTCTGTAGCTCAGTTGGTTAGAGCGCACCCCTGATAAGGGTGAGGTCGGCAGTTCGAATCTGCCCAGAC
>NZ_PJQQ01000017.1:0-132966 GCF_002858665.1 Pseudomonas sp. FFUP_PS_473 | reverse complement strand
GCTGAGTTCGGTATAAGACATAGGGGCAGCACCGTACCGGAAAGGTCAGGTGTTGCACTCAGTTTTTGCCGCCGCCCCATGTAGGCTGATGATTTCTGTGCGCACGGTGAAGTCCTTGTCGATCTAAGAAGTATCAAGTGGAAACTCAGGTGGCTAAGGTGGGTAAGCGTCTTACACAAACTGAGTTGTGATCGTTTCTATAATGAGTGTTGTTGAGGTGCAAGTTCGTGGGGGTGGGCTGCAAGAAAGTTAGTGATTTCTGTAGTTGTCTTGTAACTTGTCTTGGATGTAGGTGGAAGTTTTCTGTCAGGCGCTCGTTGATACAGGGCGCGAGGATAGTGTTGCTCAAACGGAGTGACTCAGGGCTGTCGAGCCGGCGCTTGTATTTGCGCTATTGAATATCTTTTCAGTGGCTTTTCTGCCTGTGCAGCCCGCACTGTTTGGTCGGATGCGACACTTGATTCAGACCTGTACGCGCTGATCTGAAATTTATTGCGTGTGGCGAAAAATCCCCATCAAGATATCGCCTTTGCTGGCGTATCATTAGCCACCTAACGACAGCCAGCCAACGGGATCGCCTGCATGCTCGCCCTCTTTTTTCAGACGCTGAACATCACTGCGCCTGTGTTTGCGATGTTGTTCATGGGGGTGCTGCTCAAGCGCATTAATGCCATCAACGACGGTTTTATCCATACCGCCTCGTCCCTGGTCTTCAACGTCTGTATGCCAGCGTTGTTGTTCCTGGGTATCTACCACGCGGACCTGAGTGCGGCGGTCAAGCCGGGTTTGCTGCTGTACTTTGTGGTTGCAACACTGGGTGGTTTTTCCCTGGCTTGGGCCTATGCCCTGTGGCGTTGCCCGCGTGAAGACCGTGGTGTCTATACCCAGGGTGCATTTCGTGGCAACAACGGGGTTATTGGTCTGGCGTTGGCGGCGAGTATGTACGGTGATTACGGCATCTCGCTCGGTGCGGTTCTGGCGGGCCTGGTGATCCTGCTCTACAACTCGTTGGCGGCGGTGGTGCTGGCGGTCTACAGCTCCAGCACCAAGTCCGACCCGTGGAGCATTCTCAAGAGCATTTTGCGTAACCCGCTGATCATCAGCGTGCTGCTGGCCACTCCAATGGCGTATGGACAGGTGCCATTGCCGAACTGGTTACTGACCTCCAGCGACTATCTGGCGCAGATGACACTGCCGTTGGCGTTGATCTGTATCGGTGGCACGCTGTCGCTGGCATCGTTGCGCAACAGCGGCAGTCTGGCCATCAGTGCCAGCCTGCTGAAAATGGTCTGGTTGCCGCTGATCGGTACTGTCGGCGCGTGGTTGTGGGGTTTCCGAGGTGCCGAGTTGGGCATTCTGTTCCTCTACTTCGGTAGCCCGACGGCAGCTGCCAGCTACGTGATGGCCCGCGCCGTCAACGGCAACCATGAGCTGGCGGCATCGATCATTGTCATCACCACAGTGGCGGCGGCGCTGACGACAAATATCGGCATCTTCCTCTTGCAGTGGGGCGGCTGGATCTAGATCCTGTCACAAAACAATTCAAACGCTGCCTGACCTGTCCGAGGACATTCCATGCAAGACGAGATCACGCCCGAGCGCTTGCATCGTGGGCTGAAGAATCGCCATATCCAGTTGATCGCCCTGGGCGGTGCCATCGGTACTGGCTTGTTTCTCGGCATTGCCCAAACCATCCAGCTGGCTGGCCCTTCGATTTTGCTGGGGTATGCGGTTGCCGGGCTGATTGCATTTTTTATCATGCGACAGTTGGGCGAGATGGTGGTCGAGGAGCCGGTATCGGGTACGTTCAGCCACTTCGCACACCGTTACTGGAGTGAGTTCGCCGGTTTCATGTCGGGCTGGAACTACTGGGTGCTCTATGTGCTGGTGGGCATGGCCGAGCTGACCGCCGTGGGGATCTACATCCAGTACTGGTGGCCAGGCTTTCCGACCTGGGCCTCGGCAGCAGTGTTCTTTGTGTTGATCAACCTGATGAACCTCAGCCAGGTCAAGGTCTATGGCGAGATGGAGTTCTGGTTTGCCTTGATCAAGGTCGTGGCGATTGTCAGCATGATCGCCTTCGGTGGCTGGTTACTGTTCAGCGGCAATGGCGGCCCGGACGCCAGTGTGGCCAACCTTTGGCAATACGGTGGTTTCTTTCCCAACGGCCTGACCGGGTTGTTGATGGCCATGGCGGTGATCATGTTCTCGTTTGGCGGCCTGGAGCTGGTCGGCATTACCGCCGCTGAGGCCGACAATCCGCGCTACAGCATCCCGCGGGCGACCAATCAGGTGATCTACCGCATTCTGCTGTTCTACATCGGGGCGCTGGCGGTGCTGTTGTCGCTCTACCCATGGCAGAAAGTGGTTCAGGGCGGCAGCCCCTTCGTGATGATTTTCCATGCGCTTGATAGCAACGTGGTGGCCACGGTACTCAACCTGGTGGTGCTGACGGCAGCGCTGTCGGTGTACAACAGTTGCGTGTATTGCAACAGTCGCATGCTGTTTGGCCTGGCAACACAAGGCGATGCGCCGAGGCGCCTGCTCACGGTCAACGCACGAGGTGTGCCCCTGGCGGCGCTGGGGGTTTCGGCAGTGGCCACCGGGCTGTGTGTATTGATCAACTATGTGATGCCGGCCAAGGCCTTTGAGTTGCTAATGGCACTGGTGGTGTCATCGTTGGTGATCAACTGGGGCATTATCAGTATCACCCACTTGAAGTTCCGTCGGGCCAAGCAGGCTGCCGGAGAAACGACGTTCTACAAAAGCTGGGGCTACCCGCTGACCAACTACATCTGCCTGGCCTTCCTGGCCCTGATTCTGCTGGTGATGTACTTGACCCCGGGCATCAACATCTCAGTGATGCTGATTCCGGTCTGGTTGGTGCTGTTGCGGCTGGCCTTCTGGCTGAAAAAACGCAACGAGAAGGCTGCCGCCATTTCCAACTGACGCGCCGAAGGCAGGCGAGTGATCGATCAGCCCTGTTGGTAGCTGTCGATCACTTCCTGGGCGGCACGGAAGGCGTCTATCGCTGCCGGAACGCCGGCATACACCGCGCAATGCAGCAACGCCTCGCGAATCTCTTCTACCGTACAGCCGTTGTTCAAGGCGCCGCGCACGTGGCCCTTGAGTTCTTGCGGGCACTTCAATGCGGTCAGTGCGGCCAGGGTAATCAGGCTACGGGTTTTCAGCGGCAAGCCTTCGCGGCTCCAGACACTGCCCCAGGCATGTTCGTTGACGAATGCCTGTAGCGGCGCCGTGAAATCGGTGGCGTTACCCAGTGCACGGTCAACGAAGGCGTCACCCATTACCTGGCGGCGGACCTGTTCGCCGCGTTTCTCGCTGTCACCCATCGTGTTCTCCTTAGTGTTGACGGCGCCAGGCTTGCAGGCTGGTGTAAAGCAGCGTCACCGCGAGCACTGGCAGGACATAGAACAGCATCAATCGCTCAAGCTTCGTCGCCAGCGGCATGCCGGTGGTGAAAGCCACCACGTGCAGACCATAAGCCAGGTACAGGCAGAGAAACACCAGACCTTCGGCGCGGGTGATCCGGTAGCCAGAATAGAACACTGGCAGGGTCAGGACAGCAACGCCGAGCATCACTGGCAAGTCGAAGTCCAGTGCATTGGGGGAAATCGACAAGGGCGTCGGGGCCAGCACGCTGGTCAGGCCCAGCACGGCGAGCAGGTTGAACAGGTTGCTGCCAATGACGTTGCCCACGGCGATCTCCCGTTCGCCACGCAAGGCGGCGATCAGTGAGGTGGCCAACTCGGGCAGTGAGGTGCAGACCGCAACTACTGTCAGGCCAATGATTCGTTCGGAGAGTCCCAGGTCGACTGCCACCTCGACCGAGGCTTCCAGCAGCAAATGCCCGGCCAGGCTGAGAAGTCCCAGGCCGGCAGCCATCAGCAAGAGGCTATTGAACCAGAAGCCTGCGCTGCGCTGTGGCCTTGGCCCTGGGGCCGGATAGGTGCGCGCGTGGTGCCGGGATTGGTGCCAGAGCAGGCTCAGGTAAGCGACCAGTGCGCAGAGCAGCAGGGCGCCTTCCAGGCGGCCAAGCAGTTCATTGAGCGCGAGTAGATAGACCAGCAGGCTGGCGCCGATCATCAAGGGGATGTCCAGCCTTACCAGTTGTCGGGAAACCCGCAGTGGAATAATCAGTGCGGCCAAGCCAAGGGTTACCAGAACGTTGAAGATGTTGCTGCCGATGACACTGCCTACGGCGACGTCTGGCGCGCCGCTGTAGGCCGCTTGAATACTGACCGTCAATTGCGGTGCGCTGCTGCCGAAAGCTACCAGGCTAAGACCAATGATCAGCGGCCTCACCTGCAGGCTTTCGGCCATGCGCAGGGCGGCACGCACCAGCAGCTCGGCACCTGTGATCAACAGCAGCAGGCCGCTGATCAGTTGCAGCAGGCTGAAGGTCGGTAATGAGGCCAGGTCAAAAATGGTCGTGCTCCCTCAAAGGTCAGTCGCTAAGACCTTGTACCCGTACGCGGGCCGTTCCGCTACGGATCATGCCCAATTGTTCGGCGGCAGCACGGGAGAGATCAATCAGCCGGCCGCGAGTGTGCGGGCCACGGTCGTTAATGCGCACCACCACGCTGCGTTGGTTGTTCAGGTTGGTGACGCGTACCTGTGTGCCGAAGGGCAGGCTGCGGTGCGCAGCGGTCAGTGCGCGTTGATTGAACGGTTCGCCACTGGCAGTACGCTTGCCGTGGTGACGGGCGCCGTAATAGGAGGCCGTACCACTTTCATCATAACCGTGAGGGTCGATGTCGTGGCTGGCACAGCCGGCAACCAGGGTGAACAGTGCTAGCGCACTAAGCGGACGCCACATGAATCAGATACTCCGAGGTGTGTGCATGGCTGGCAAGGCTGGCTCTTACAAGGTGCAGGCCTGGTAGGAGCCAGCGTTGCTGGCGATGCAATTACCCTTCGAGCTTGCTCTTGAGCAATTGGTTCACTTGCTGCGGGTTGGCCTTGCCTTTGGACGCTTTCATTGCCTGACCGACGAAGAAACCGAACATCTTGCCGCGCTTGGCTTCATCGGCGGCGCGGTACTGCTCGACCTGCTCGGCGTTGGCTGCCAGCACTTCGTCCAGCACTTTCTCGATCGCGCCGCTGTCGGTGACTTGCTTCAGTCCGCGGGCCTCGATGATGGTGTCGGCATCGCCTTCACCGGCGGCCATCGCCTCGAAGACCATCTTGGCGATCTTGCCGCTGATGGTGTTGTCGATGATGCGCGAGAGCATACCGCCCAGTTGTGCGGCACTGACCGGTGATTGCTCGATTTCCAGGCCCAGCTTGTTCAGCAGGCTGCCCAGTTCGACCATGACCCAGTTGGCGGCCAGTTTGGCATCGCCACATACGCCAACCACCTGTTCGAAGTAGTCTGCCTGTTCGCGGCTGGAAGCCAGCACGTTGGCGTCGTAGCTGGACAGGCCGAACTGGCTCTGGAAGCGCTCGCGTTTCTGCGGTGGTAGCTCCGGCAGGGTGGCGCGGGTGGCTTCGAGGAAGGCCTCTTCGATGACCACAGGCAGCAGGTCCGGGTCGGGGAAGTAACGGTAGTCGTTGGCTTCCTCCTTGCTGCGCATCGAGCGGGTTTCGTCCTTGTTCGGGTCGTACAGGCGGGTTTCCTGGATGACCTTGCCGCCGTCTTCGATCAGGTCGATCTGGCGTTGCACTTCGCTGTTGATCGCACGCTCGATGAAGCGGAACGAGTTGACGTTCTTGATCTCGCAGCGGGTGCCGAACTCGGCCTGGCCTTTCGGACGAATCGAGACGTTGCAGTCGCAACGCAGCGAGCCTTCGGCCATGTTGCCGTCGCAGATGCCCAGGTAGCGCACCAGCGCATGGATCGCCTTGACGTAGGCCACGGCTTCCTTGGCGCTGCGCATTTCCGGCTCGGAGACGATCTCCAGCAGCGGGGTGCCAGCACGGTTCAGGTCGATGCCGGTGGCGCCGCTGAAGTCTTCGTGCAGGCTCTTGCCGGCGTCTTCTTCCAGGTGCGCGCGGGTAATGCCGATACGCTTGACGGTGCCGTCTTCCAGGGCGATGTCCAGGTGGCCCTTGCCGACGATCGGCAACTCCATCTGGCTGATCTGGTAACCCTTGGGCAGGTCAGGGTAGAAGTAGTTCTTGCGGGCGAACACGTTGTGCTTGCCGATCTCGGCGTTGATCGCCAGGCCGAACATGCAGGCCATGCGCACGGCTTCCTCGTTCAGCACCGGCAGCACGCCGGGCATGCCCAGGTCGATCAGGCTGGCCTGGGTGTTCGGCTCGGCGCCAAAGGTGGTGGCGCTACCGGAGAAAATCTTCGACTGGGTGGCGAGCTGGGTATGAATCTCCAGCCCGATAACAACTTCCCATTGCATGTGTGTATTCCTCAGAAGCCTTTAGGTGCGCGGGTGTGCCAGTCAGTCACTTGCTGATAGCGGTGCGCGACGTTGAGCAGGCGGCCTTCCTGGAAATACGGGGCGAGCAATTGCACGCCGACCGGCAGACCTTCGACGAACCCGGCCGGCATCGACAGGCCCGGCAGGCCCGCGAGGTTGGCGGTGATGGTGTAGACGTCTTCCAGGTACGCAGCAACCGGATCGTTGTTCTTCGCGCCAATCTTCCAGGCCGGGTTCGGCGTGGTTGGGCCGAGAATGACGTCGACCTCGTTGAAGGCGGCCATGAAGTCGTTCTTGATCAACCGACGGATTTTCTGCGCCTGCAGGTAATAGGCATCGTAGTAACCCGCCGACAAGGCGTAGGCGCCAACCATGATCCGGCGTTGTACTTCAGCACCGAAGCCTTCGCCGCGCGAGCGCTTGTACAGGTCGGTGAGGTCTTTCGGGTTTTCGCAGCGGTAGCCGAAGCGCACGCCGTCGAAGCGCGACAGGTTGGAAGAGGCTTCTGCCGGCGCGATCACGTAGTAGGCCGGAATGGCGTGCTGCATGTTCGGCAGGCTGATTTCCTTGATGACCGCACCGAGCTTCTCCAGCTCTTTGACGCTGGCCTGGACCAGGTCGGCAATGCGCGGATCGAGACCGGCACCGAAGTACTCCTTCGGCAGGCCGATGCGCAGGCCTTCAAGGGATGCATTCAGGTTGGCGCTGTAATCGGGCACGGGCTCATCGATGCAGGTGGAGTCCTTGGCATCGAAACCGGCCATGCCTTGCAGCAGCAGTGCGCAGTCTTCGGCGGTGCGGGCCATCGGGCCGCCCTGATCGAGGCTTGAGGCATAGGCGATCATGCCCCAGCGCGAAACACGACCATAGGTCGGCTTGAGGCCGGTCAGGTTGGTCAGCGCCGCAGGCTGGCGGATCGAACCACCGGTATCGGTGCCGGTGGCGGCTGGCAACAGGCGTGCGGCGACAGCCGCGGCCGAACCACCGGAAGAACCGCCAGGGACGTGCTCGAGGCTCCACGGGTTCTTGACGGCGCCGTAGTGGCTCGATTCGTTGGCCGAGCCCATGGCGAACTCGTCCATGTTGGTCTTGCCCAGGGTGACAGTGCCAGCTTCGGCCAGCTTGCTGACAACGGTGGCGTCGTAGGGCGCCTTGAAGTTGTCGAGCATCTTCGAGCCGCAGCTGGTCCGCACGCCTTGGGTGCAGAACAGGTCTTTGTGGGCGATCGGCGCGCCGAGCAGGGCACCGGTCTCGCCAGCAGCACGCCGTGCGTCGGCGGCACGGGCCTGGCTGATGGCCAGCTCTTCGGTGATGCTGATGAAACTGTTAAGTTGTGGGTCGAGTTGCTGAATGCGTGCCAACAGTGCACGGGTCAGTTCTTCGGAGGAAAAACGTTTGTCGGCGAGTCCGCGGGCGATCTCGGCCAGGGTCAGTTGATGCATGGCAGGCTCTTTTCCCTTACTCGATGACTTTCGGAACCAGGTACAGGCCGTTTTCGGTCGCCGGGGCGATGGCCTGGTACTGGTCGCGATGGTTGCTTTCGGTGACCACGTCAGCGCGCAGGCGCTGGCTGGCTTCCAGCGGGTGGGCGAGTGGTTCGATGCCGGTGGTGTCGACGGCTTGCATCTGGTCGACCAGCCCCAGAATACTGTTCAGGGCATCAGTGGTGCGTGGCAGATCGCTTTCATTCAGGCCCAGACGGGCCAAATGAGCAATCTTTTCCACGTCGCAGCGTTGAAGCGCCATGGGAATCTCCAGGGAAACAAAAAAACGGATTTCATCCGTGATGAGGAACATGCCGGCAATTTTACGGTCATACGGCCGCGATCATGTGCTGGCTTGCTCGGAAAAACTGCCAATTTAACATATTGGCGCCTTGCCCAAAATCCCCGCCGTTGTTAGAGTTTGCCGCACTTTTTTACCCACGCGTTGCCTAGGGTCACTTTCCCATGTTCAAGAAACTGCGTGGCATGTTTTCCAGCGATCTTTCCATCGACCTGGGCACTGCCAACACCCTTATTTACGTGCGTGAGCGCGGTATCGTCCTGAATGAGCCCTCGGTCGTGGCCATTCGTACTCACGGCAACCAGAAAAGTGTCGTCGCTGTCGGTACCGAAGCCAAACGCATGCTGGGCCGTACGCCCGGTAACATTGCTGCCATTCGTCCGATGAAGGACGGCGTTATCGCCGATTTCAGCGTTTGCGAAAAAATGTTGCAGTACTTCATCAACAAGGTTCACGAAAACAGCTTCCTGCAGCCCAGCCCTCGTGTGCTGATCTGCGTGCCGTGCAAATCGACCCAGGTCGAGCGTCGTGCCATTCGTGAGTCGGCGCTGGGCGCCGGTGCCCGTGAAGTGTTCCTGATCGAAGAGCCAATGGCTGCTGCGATCGGTGCAGGCCTGCCGGTTGAAGAGGCGCGCGGTTCGATGGTCGTCGATATCGGTGGTGGTACCACTGAGATTGCACTGATCTCCTTGAACGGCGTGGTTTATGCCGAGTCCGTGCGTGTGGGCGGCGATCGTTTCGACGAAGCCATCGTGACCTACGTGCGCCGTAACTACGGCAGCCTGATCGGTGAGTCCACCGCCGAGCGCATCAAGCAGGAAATCGGTACCGCTTATCCGGGCGGCGAAGTCCGCGAAGTCGATGTACGCGGCCGTAACCTGGCAGAAGGCGTTCCACGTGCTTTCACCTTGAACTCCAACGAGGTGCTCGAAGCGCTGCAGGAGTCCCTGGCGACTATCGTCCAGGCGGTCAAGAGCGCGCTGGAGCAATCACCGCCCGAGCTGGCTTCGGATATCGCCGAACGTGGCCTGGTGCTGACCGGTGGTGGCGCGTTGCTGCGCGATCTGGACAAGCTGCTGGCCCAGGAAACCGGCCTGCCGGTCATCGTCGCCGAAGATCCGCTGACCTGTGTCGCCCGTGGCGGTGGTCGTGCGCTGGAGATGATGGACAAGCACACCATGGACCTGCTCTCCAGCGAGTGATCTTGCCTGCAGCCATCCGATGAGTGGTTTACAGGTAGTGCCAAGGGTGCTACCTGTATGCGGTTGTCGGCGCCTTCAGGCGCCGCATCGCCTTACGCCACGCGTCGGCACGTGTGTTGCCGTATGATTGACCTCCTGAATAGTCGCCCACGAGGAACGGCCCATTAAACCGCTTTTCGCCAAAGGCCCTTCACTGGGTGTTCGCTTGCTCGTGCTGGTGGTGCTTTCGGTCGCCCTGATGGTGGTCGACGCGCGCTTTTCGGTGTTGCAGCCGGTGCGCCAGCAAATGTCGCGGGTACTGATCAAGGCCTACTGGGTTACCAACCTGCCGGAGCAGTTCTGGCAGGGCATCTCCAACCAGTTCGGCAGCCGTGCCGAATTGATGGCCGAGAACGAGAAACTCAAGACCGAGGCGCTGCTACTGCAAGGTCGCCTGCAGAAACTGGCTGCCCTGACGGAACAGAACGTGCGTTTGCGCGAGCTGCTCAATTCCTCGGCATTGGTTAACGAAAAGGTCGAGGTCGCCGAGCTGATCGGTATCGATCCGAACCCGTTCACCCACCGTATCCTGATCAACAAGGGCGAGCGTGATGGCGTCGTACTGGGGCAGCCTGTGCTCGATGCTCGCGGCCTGATGGGGCAGGTGGTTGAACTGATGCCTTACACGTCCCGTGTGCTGCTGCTCACCGATACCACTCATAGCATTCCCGTGCAGGTCAACCGCAATGGCTTGCGCGCCATTGCCAGCGGCACTGGCAACCCGGAGCGCCTTGAGCTGCGTCATGTTGCCGATACCGCCGACATCAAGGAGGGCGACCTGCTGGTCAGCTCTGGCCTCGGTCAGCGGTTCCCGGCCGGTTATCCGGTGGCCACGGTCAAGGAAGTCATTCACGACTCAGGCCAGCCTTTCGCTATTGTCCGTGCGGTACCAACGGCGGCTCTCAATCGCAGCCGCTACATGCTGTTGGTGTTCAGTGACAGTCGTTCTCCTGAACAGCGCGCCACCGAAGCGGCCCAGGCCCAGGAAGCCGCGGACCGGCAGAAGCTCGCCGTGCCAGGTGATGCCCCGGCCACGGTTGCGCCCGCGCAGGCCACGCCTGCTGCCACGGCACCTGTTGCAGCGCCTGCTGCACCTGGTCCCGCGGCAACTGCCCCGGCCCATGGCGCAGGTGCTGCGCCGGTCAACTCCCGGGAGAGACACTAATGGTTAGTACCCGAAGCAGAAACGGCTGGGTCATTTGGCTGAGCTTCGTGATCGGCATACTGTTGAGCGTTGCCCCCATGCCAGAGGGCTCCGATCACCTGCGCCCTTTGTGGCTGGCGTTGTTGCTGGTGTTCTGGACGCTGACGCTGCCGCACAAGGTCGGAATGACTACGGCCTTTGTGCTCGGCCTGGCATCCGATGTGCTGTGTGGGACCCTGTTGGGACAGAACGCACTGGTGCTGACCTTGATCAGCTTTCTGATCCTGTCGCTGCAACAGCGGTTGCGCATGTTCCCCATGTGGCAACAGAGCCTGGTGGTACTGGTGATCTTTGGCCTGGCGCAGTTGGTCCAACTGTGGCTAAGCGCCCTGACCGGTAACCGCCAGCCGACCCTCGCCTTGCTCTGGCCTGCCGTTGTCAGTGCCTTGCTCTGGCCCTGGATCAGCTACGCCTTGCAAGGCTTGCGCCGCCGACTCGGCATCCACTGATTCCACTGCCCGCCGTTGACAGGGAGACGTCAAGATGACTCCGCTTTACCTGGCCTCTGGTTCGCCACGCCGTCGTGAACTGTTGACCCAGATTGGTGTGCCATTCACGGTCATCAGTGCCTCTATCGATGAAACCCCCCTGGCCGATGAGTCGGCCTGTGCTTATGTCGAGCGTCTGGCGCGTGGCAAGGCATTGGCCGGGCTGGCAATGCTCGCCGCCACGGAGGCGCGCGCGCCCTTGGCGGTCTTGGGGGCTGATACCGCGGTGGTTCTGGATGGGCAGATTTTGGGTAAACCGCAGGACCGTGCCGAAGCCCTGGCGATGCTCGCTGCGCTTTCCGGGCGCGAGCATGAGGTGTTGACCGCTGTTGCCATTACCGACGGTTCCCGTTGCGAGAGCCTGTCTGTGAGCAGCCGCGTTGTGTTTCGCTCGATCAGCCCGGCCGAAGCGCAGGCTTACTGGGAGAGTGGCGAGCCGCATGACAAGGCCGGCTCTTACGCAATCCAGGGCCTGGGGGCCGTGTTCGTGCAGGGCCTGAGTGGTAGTTATTCAGCCGTTGTCGGCTTGCCGCTTTGTGAAACGGCCGAACTGCTGGCGCGGTTCGGCATTCCTTGCTGGCAACGCCTCCAGGCCTGTTGAGCGAGGATGCACTGAAGCTGCCAGCGCTCGCCAGCCTTCCATGAGCGAGCCATCATTACCTGAACACCTTTGACGAGAGCCAGCCATGAGTGAAGAGATTCTGATCAATATCACGCCGATGGAATCACGCGTGGCGGTGGTGGAAAACGGTGTCCTGCAAGAGGTGCATGTCGAGCGTACCCAGCGCCGCGGGATTGTCGGCAACATCTACAAGGGCAAGGTGGTGCGTGTCCTGCCGGGTATGCAGGCGGCTTTTGTCGATATTGGCCTGGAGCGCGCAGCGTTCATCCATGCGTCGGAAATCTCCCTGCGTGAAGGGCCGGCAGTCGAGACCATCAGTGCCTTGGTGCATGAAGGTCAGAGCCTGGTGGTGCAGGTGACCAAGGACCCCATCGGTTCAAAGGGCGCTCGCCTGACCACACAGCTTTCGATTCCTTCGCGTTATCTGGTGTATATGCCACGCACCAGCCATGTCGGTATTTCCCTGAAAATCGAAGACGAAGCCGAGCGTGAGCGTCTCAAACAGGTGGTCAGTGACTGCGTGGCCCAGGAAAATATCAAGGATGCCGGTGGTTTCATCCTGCGCACGGCTGCCGAAGGCGCGGGCGCCGATGAAATCCTCATGGACATTCGCTACCTGCGCAGGCTCTGGGAGCAGATTGGTAATCAGATCAAGACCGTGGGGGCGCCGACCGTCATTTATGAGGATCTGGGCCTGGCCTTGCGTACCCTGCGCGACCTGGTCAACCCGAAAATCGAGAAGATCCGCATCGACTCTCGGGAAACGTTCCAGAAAACAACGCAGTTCGTCGCCGAGCTGATGCCGGAAATCGCCGACCGGCTGGAGCATTACCCGGGTGAGCGTCCGATTTTCGACCTTTATGGCGTCGAGGACGAAATCCAGCGTGCGCTGGACCGCAAGGTGCCGCTCAAGTCCGGTGGTTATCTGGTGGTCGACCCGGCTGAAGCGATGACCACGATCGATGTGAACACCGGGGCTTTCGTCGGGCATCGCAACCTTGAAGAGACCATCTTCAAGACCAACCTGGAGGCGGCAACCGCGATTGCCAGGCAACTGCGCCTGCGCAACATTGGCGGGATCATCATCATCGACTTCATCGACATGGAAGACGAAGAGCATCAGCGCCAGGTATTGCGTACGCTGGAGAAGCAGCTCGAACGTGATCATGCCAAGACCAACATCATTGGTATCACCGAGTTGGGCCTGGTGCAGATGACCCGCAAGCGCACCCGTGAAAGCCTCGAGCAGGTGCTCTGCGAGCCCTGCATCAGTTGCCATGGTCGCGGCAAGCTGAAAACACCCGAGACAATCTGTTACGAGATTTTCCGGGAAATCCTTCGCGAGGCCCGCGCCTATCAGGCTGAAGGCTATAGAGTGCTGGCCAACCAGAAGGTGGTGGACCGGTTGCTGGACGAGGAGTCTGGCAATGTTGCCGAACTTGAGGCGTTCATCGGGCGAACGATTCGCTTCCAGGTCGAGTCGATGTATTCCCAGGAACAATATGATGTGGTGCTGCTCTGATTCGCTTTTGTTGTTCATTTGAGCTGTGGCTGCTGGCAAAGCCGGTAGTCCGGGCCATAGTTAAAGCTCGACTCGGGGAGACATCGACATGGAACGTCTGACGCGCGTTCTGATCGCATTGACTCGCTGGGGCTTGGGCGGTTGCGCCCTGCTGACAGTGCTTGTCGCACTTTACGTAAGCCTTGGGCGGCAGTTGGTGCCGTTGGTGGCTGAATACCGGAATGACGCTCAGGACAAGGCCGAGCAGGCCTTGGGCATGCCTGTCCATATCGGCGCCCTGGAGGGGCGCTGGAGTGGGTTGGCGCCGGTGTTGCTGGTGCGTGATGTGCAGTTGGGTGATGGCCCCAACGCCTTGCGCCTGGATGCGGTCAGGGTCGTGCCAGACCTTTGGGCCAGCTTGATGGAGCGTCAGCTACGCATTGCCCAGATCGAGTTGGGTGGCCTGCAGGTGAGCCTGCATGAAGATGAGAATGGCCGTTGGGCGCTGAAGGGTTTGCCCGTCACGCAAGCGCAATCACTCGACCCTGAGCAGGTGCTGACCCAACTTCAGGTGGTCTCGAAGGTTTCCCTGTTCGACAGCCAGGTGACCCTTGAGCCGTTCCAGCGTGATCCGACAACCCTTACCTATGTCAGCCTCGGGCTACAGACCGGCAGTGTGCGCCAGCGTCTTGATGCGCGTGCGACCCTGCCCGACGGCCAGCCGCTGGCCTTGAGCCTGCGCAGCCGGATTCGCCCGGCTCAATGGCGTGAGGCGCAACTAGAGGCGTACCTGAGCCTGCCGCAGAGTGACTGGGCCAAGTGGATACCGCCGAAATGGCTGGGGCAGTGGAAGGCCGAGCAGTTGCGTAGTGGCGGCGAGGTCTGGCTCAACTGGTCGAACGGTGCGGTGAGCAGTGCGGTGGTGCGCATGAACGCGCCGCGGTTGCGCGGTGCCTATACCGGGCGCAAAGCCATCGCCCTGGATAACCTGGCCCTCAACGCCTGGTTCCAGCGTAGCGAGCAGGGCTTCGAAGTGGCCGTAGACTCCCTGGCGATGAGCCTGGGCGAAACCCGCTGGGAATCTCGTATCCAGTTGCGCCAGTTGGCGGCCACCGAGAAAACCGAAGAAACCTGGGAGGTGCAGGCCGATCGCCTGGACCTTGCCCCGCTCACGCCGTTGATCGATGCCCTGGCTCCGCTGCCGGACACTCTGATGGCCGTGGTTGATGGTCTCAAGGTGACCGGTGGCTTGCGCAACGTGCGGCTGGATATTCGACCCAAGGCCAGTGGCGATCAGCGCCTGAGCTTTGCAGCCAACCTCGACCGGGTGGGGTTTTCGGCCTACCACGGTGCACCGGCGGCAGGAAACGTCAGTGGCAGCATCAGTGGTGACCTTGGTCAGGGTGAGCTACGCCTTGATACCGATGCATTCATGCTGCATCTCGATCCTATCTTCGCCAAACCCTGGCATTACCAGAAAGCCAATGCACGCTTGACCTGGCGTCTGGATCAGGACGGCTTCACCCTCATTGCGCCTTACCTCAAGGTGCTGGGAGAGGAAGGCAAGATCGCTGGCGATTTCCTGATTCGTCTGCTCTTCGACCCTGCGCTTGAGGACTACATGGACCTGCGTGTCGGTCTGGTCGAGGGTGACGGTCGTTACACTGGCAAGTACCTGCCGGCAGTCTTGAGCCCCGCATTGGATGAGTGGCTGCGCACGGCAATTCTCAAGGGTGCGGTCGATGAGGGCTATTTTCAGTACCAGGGCTCGCTGAACCACGGGGCATCCCCTGAGGCCCGGAGCATCAGCCTGTTTTTCAAGGTGCATGATGCGGCCCTCGATTTTCAGCCGGGCTGGCCGACGGTGCACAACGTCGACGGCGACGTGTTCATCGACGATGCCGGGGTGCGGGTAAAGGCCCGCAGTGGGGAGTTGCTCAATACCCAGGTCAGCAACGTGATAGTCGATATTCCCCATGTGGACAGTGGCGAGCACAGCCACTTGTACCTTGATGGCGAATTTTCCGGCGGGCTTGGCGATGGTCTGAAGATTCTCCAGGAGGCACCTATTGGCACCGGGCCGACCTTTGCCGGTTGGGAGGGCGAGGGCAGCCTGGTGGGCAAGCTCAAGCTCGATGTTCCACTGGTGAAGGGGCAACAGCCCAAGGTGCTTGTGGACTTCAGTACGGCTGATGCACGCCTCAAGATCCGTGAGCCGGCGCTGGAATTGAGCCAGCTCAAGGGCGATTTTCGATTTGATTATGACAAAGGTCTGAGCGGTCAGGGCATTACGGCCCGGGCGTTCGACAAGCCGTTCACTGCGCAGATTTTCGCGGAAGGCAAGCCCGGTCAGTTGCAGACCCGCCTCGCTGCCAAGGGGCAGATCGGGCTCAAGGCGCTGACCGACTGGCTGCAGTTCAACCAAGCCTTGCCGCTGTCTGGCGAACTGCCCTACGAGCTGCAGGTAGCCTTGGGTAGCCGCAGCAATCAACTGACGATCAACTCCACGCTCAAGGGGCTGGCAATCGACTTGCCTGCACCGTTTGGCAAATCCGCTGGCGAGGTGCGTAACAGCCAGTTTCGGATGAACCTGCAAGGCCCTGAGCGCCGTTACGATGTTGATTACGCAGACCTTGCCAACCTGGTGTACGCATCGCCGGTGGGCAAGCCCGGCCAAGGGCGCGGCGAACTGTTGTTTGGCGAAGGCAATGCCCAGTTGCCCTCTGCCCAGGGCGTGCGGTTGAGTGGCAAGCTGGCCGAGCTGGACGTGGCGCTTTGGCAGAAACAGCTGGAACGTTATGCCGGAAACGATCCAGGCGGCAGTGCCCGGCAAGCCCTCCAGAGTGCCAATGTGAGCATTGGGCAGGTCAAGGCATTCGGTCTTGACCTCAACCAGGCGGTGGTTCGTGTCAACCGTAGCAATGACAGTTGGGGCGTGCGCCTGGACAGCAAGGAGGTCATAGGTAATGCGCGCCTGCCGGATAACCAGGCACAACCGATCACCCTTAATTTGCAGACCATTCATCTGCCGTCGGCTGATCCCGCTGAGGTTACGGCCCCGGATGCCCCTGACCCCTTGGCTACTGTCGATCCGCGCAAAATTCCTGCAGTCGACCTGACCATCGGCAAGTTGTTCCTGGGTGACGATCTGTTGGGCAGTTGGTCGCTGAAGCTGCGGCCCACGGCCAAGGGCGTAGCGCTGAAGGATCTGGACCTCAATCTCAAAGGCTTGATGATTGATGGTAACGCTGGCTGGGAGGGTGTGCCGGGGGCGAGCAGTAGTTGGTACAAGGGCCGTCTGGAAGGCAAGGACGTGGCAGATGTGCTCAAGGCCTGGAAGTTCGCACCGACCGTGACCAGTCGGGATTTTCGTCTGGACGCCGACGGCCGCTGGCCAGGCTCGCCCGCCTGGGTTGGCCTCAAGCGGTTTTCCGGCAGCCTTGATGCCTCGCTACGCAAAGGCCAGTTTGTCGAGGTGGAAGGTGGTGCTCAGGCGCTGCGGGTGTTTGGTCTGCTGAACTTCAACTCGATTGGCCGTCGCTTGCGCCTGGACTTCTCCGACCTGCTTGGCAAAGGCCTGAGTTATGACCGGGTCAAAGGCTTGTTGGTCGCCAGTGAGGGCGTCTACGTGACGCGTGAACCGATCACCGTGACGGGGCCCTCAAGTAATCTGGAGCTGGATGGCACACTGGACATGGTTCGAGACCAGATCGATGCCAACCTGCTGGTGACCTTGCCGGTGACCAACAACCTGCCATTGGCGGCGTTGATTGTCGGTGCGCCGGCCATTGGCGGTGCCCTGTTCCTGGTTGACCGCCTGCTGGGGGATCGGGTGGCACGTTATGCCAGCGTGCACTATCGCGTCGAAGGCCCGTGGAAAGAGCCTAAGATTAGCTTTATCAAACCTTTCGAGAAGAACCGTTGATGAAAGCAGCCGTGATTCAGATGGTCAGCCAGAGCGATATTGCTGGCAACCTGGCCCAGGCCCACGCATTGCTTGAGCGTGCAGCCCATGGCGGTGCGCGGCTGGCAGTCTTGCCAGAAAACTTTGCGGCCATGGGGCGTCGTGACAGTGCCGCAATCGGCCGAGCCGAAGCGCTTGGCGAGGGGCCAATCCTGCCGTGGTTGAAACAGACGGCACGTGACCTCAGGTTATGGATTGTGGCCGGAACCGTGCCTTTGCCGCCGGTCGGGCAGCCCGACGCGAAAGCCCATGCCTGTTCGTTGCTGATCGACGATCAGGGGCAGCAGGTGGCGCGCTACGACAAGCTGCACCTGTTCGATGTCGATGTGGCCGACAACCGTGGCCGTTATCGTGAGTCCGATGATTATGCCCATGGAAGTCGGGTGGTCGTGGCCGATACGCCGGTTGGCCGTCTGGGGCTCAGTGTTTGCTATGACCTGCGCTTTCCGGAGCTCTATAGCGCCTTGCGCGAAGCGGGGGCTGAATTGATCAGTGCGCCGGCGGCGTTTACCGCGGTAACCGGTGCCGCACACTGGGAAGTGCTGATACGTGCCCGGGCTATTGAAACGCAGTGTTATGTGTTGGCTGCGGCTCAGGGCGGCACTCATCCCGGTCCACGGGAAACCTTTGGTCATGCGGCGATCGTCGATCCATGGGGGCGCATCGTCGCCGAACAGGACACCGGCGAAGCCGTGCTGCTGGCCGAACGCGACAGCAGCGAACAGGCGTCCATCCGGGCGCGGATGCCGGTGGCCTTGCACCGGCGCTTTTTTTCGCAGGACGCCTTGCGGCCTGCGCACACCTCGGAGTGACTATGAGCGAGTTGTTATCCACCGTCAGTGAGCACCTGCTGGCGCCAGGTGGTCTTACTCTGGACAGCCTGCAGTCGGTGCTCGGTGAGCTGGCCGGGCCCGGTATCGATGCCGCCGACCTGTACTTTCAGGGGCAGATTTCCGAGTCGTGGGCACTGGAGGACGGCATTGTCAAAGAGGGCAGCTTCAACCTCGATCAGGGGGTAGGTGTTCGTGCCCAATCCGGTGAAAAAACCGGTTTCGCCTACAGCAATGCGATCAACCTTGAGGCCTTGAGCTCGGCGGCTCGTGCTGCCCGTTCAATTTCCCGAGCTGGACAGAACGGCAGTGTTCAGGCGTTCAAAAGCCAGGACGTGGTGCAGTTGTACTCGCCGGACAATCCACTTGAGGTCATCAGCCGTGCCGAGAAGGTCGAGCTGCTCAAGCGTGTCGATGCGGCAACCCGCAAGCTGGACCCACGTATCCAGCAGGTCAGTGTCAGCATGGCCGGCGTCTGGGAGCGCATCCTGGTCGCGGCCGCCGACGGTAGCCTGGCTGCCGATGTGCGACCGCTGGTGCGTTTCAACGTCAGCGTGATCGTCGAGCAGAATGGTCGCCGTGAACGCGGCGGCCACGGCGGCGGCGGGCGCACCGACTACCGTTTCTTCACCGATGAGCGTGTCATGGGCTATGCCCGTGAGGCATTGCGTCAGGCCTTGGTCAACCTTGAGGCGGTTCCGGCGCCGGCCGGGACATTGCCGGTGGTTCTCGGCCCGGGCTGGTCAGGGGTGTTGCTCCATGAAGCGGTCGGCCATGGTCTTGAGGGTGATTTCAACCGCAAGGGCAGCTCGGCCTATAGCGGTCGTTTGGGGGAGCAGGTCGCGTCCAGTCTCTGCACCATTGTCGACGACGGTACCCTGGAAGGGCGCCGCGGCTCGCTGAGCGTCGATGACGAAGGTACCCCCACCGAATGCACCACCTTGATCGAGAACGGCATCCTCAAAGGCTACATGCAGGACAAGCTCAATGCCCGCTTGATGGGGATGGCGCGCACCGGTAACGGCCGGCGTGAGTCCTATGCACACTTGCCGATGCCGCGCATGACCAACACCTACATGCGCGCCGGTGATAGCGACCCGGCTGAAATCATCGCTTCGGTGAAGCGTGGCCTGTACTGCGCAAACCTTGGCGGCGGGCAGGTGGATATCACCAGTGGCAAGTTCGTGTTTTCCACCAGTGAGGCCTACCTCATCGAGGACGGCAAGATTACCACGCCGGTGAAGGGAGCGACCCTGATCGGTAACGGGCCGGAGGCCATGAGCCGTGTGTCGATGGTCGGTAACGACCTGTCGCTGGACAGTGGTGTCGGCACGTGTGGCAAGGATGGGCAATCGGTGCCTGTGGGTGTGGGTCAGCCGACGCTGAAGATCGATGCGATCACCGTGGGTGGCACGGGCGCATGACGAAAAGGTCGAGCCGGCAGGGTGCCGGCTCGGCTACGAAGATCAGCGCAGGCCGCGCTGGGTTTCGTCGAGGTCGCGGATGTACTTGAAGATCTTGCGGCTGGCAGTTGGCGGCTTGTTGCGCGCCAGCTCATGCTGGGCCTGACGGATCAGCGAGCGCAGCTGTTGGCGATCCGCTTCGGCGTATTCGTTGACGAAACGCTCGAGGTCTTCGTCGGTGCCGCCGATCAGACGGTCGCGCCAGCGTTCAAGGTTGTGGAATCGTTCGTTGTACTGGCGAGTGGAGGCATCGAGTTGGTCCAGCAGCGCAAGAATGGCCTCGATGTCCTGATCGCGCATCAATTTGCCGATGAACGACAAGTGGCGTTTACGGGCAATGTGGGCGGTGTGTTTGCTGGCATCGGCCAAGGCCCGGCGCAGGGCGTCGGTCAGCGGCAGGCGTGCCAGGGTGTCCGGCTTGAGCGTTGTAAGGCGCTCGCCGAGGTCGACCAGCGCATGCAGCTCGCGCTTGATCTGGGTTTTGCTTTTTTCGCCTTCGTCGAAGGCATCGTCGTAAGAATCAACCATGGTGGCAGTCCGCGTGGAAACGCCGCCATGATAACCAGTCGGGGGCCGCTTGTCCGGCCCGGTCGTGAGTTGACCCGTGCCGAGAGCAGATTTTGAGTGGAGAAGACCATGAGTTCAGTCCAGAGCGTAGGTCCGCAAGCCCTGCCGGCACTGCAGGAGCAGGTCGAGCAGATCATTGCCGAGGCCCGGCGCCAAGGCGCCAGTGCCTGCGAAGTAGCCGTTTCGCTGGAGCAGGGGCTGTCGACCTCGGTGCGTCAACGTGAAGTAGAGACGGTTGAGTTCAACCGTGACCAAGGCTTTGGTATCACTTTGTACGTTGGTCAGCGCAAAGGTTCGGCCAGCACCTCGGCCAGCGGCAGTGAGGCGATTCGTGAAACCGTTGCTGCCGCACTGGCGATTGCCAAGCACACCTCCGAAGACGATTGCGCCGGGCTGGCTGATGCCGCGTTGATGGCTCGCGATTTGCCGGACTTCGATCTTTACCATGCCTGGGACATCACTCCGGAACAGGCCATCGAGAAGGCCTTGGCCTGCGAGGCGGCGGCATTCGAGGCCGATCCACGGATCAAGAATGCTGATGGCACCACCCTCAATACCCATCAGGGCTGCCGCGTCTACGGCAACAGCCATGGTTTCATCGGCGGTTATGCCTCGACGCGTCACAGCTTGAGTTGCGTGATGATCGCCGAGGGCGATGGGCAGATGCAGCGCGACTACTGGTATGACGTCAATCGTCAGGGCGAGTTGCTGGCCGACCCGCAGAGCATTGGCCGGCGCGCTGCGCAGCGTGCTGCCAGCCGTCTGGGCGCGCGCCCGGTACCCACCTGCGAGGTGCCGGTGCTGTTCTCGGCGGAACTGGCCGGTGGGCTGTTCAGCAGCTTCCTGTCGGCGATCTCCGGTGGAAACCTGTACCGCAAATCGTCGTTCCTCGATGGCGCCATGGGCCAGCAGTTGTTCCCGAATTGGCTGACCCTGGATGAGCGTCCGCACCTGCAGCGTGCCTTGGGCAGTGCGGCCTTCGATGGTGATGGGCTGGCAACCTATGCCAAGCCATTCGTCAAAAACGGTGAGTTGGTGTCTTATGTTCTGGGCACTTATTCCGGGCGCAAACTGGGCATGCCGAGCACCGCCAACGCCGGTGGTGTGCACAACCTGTTTGTCACCCATGGTGATGAAGATCAGGCTGAACTGCTGCGTCGCATGGGGCGCGGCCTGTTGGTCACTGAACTGATGGGGCATGGCCTGAATATGGTGACAGGCGATTACTCCCGTGGCGCGGCAGGTTTCTGGGTGGAGAACGGTGAGATCCAGTTTGCGGTTCAGGAGGTGACGATCGCCGGCAATATGAAAGACATGTTCCAGCAAATCGTTGCAATCGGTAATGATCTGGAAACCCGCAGCAATATCCACACTGGCTCCGTACTGATCGAGAAAATGACGGTCGCTGGTAGCTGATTCCCTTGGGCCTGGCCATAACTATGTAGGATCAGGTCATCTGTTTGCAGGCGTAGAGTCCGTTCTGTCGTTCGATAAGGATACGAACACTGAAACGGACTCTCGTACTGTCGTGGCGTAAGCCCTTCTTCGCTGTTCGTCCTTCTTGAACGTATCGCTTGCCCGGCGAACGTGCGCGTTAGCGCTGCGCAGGCCTCACTTTACCTGGCTCAAGAAAAGGATTTCCCAATGATGAATGATGTGAACAAGGCGCCGGAGGCTGTAGGGCCTGAAAATCTGCCCGACTTGAAGGCGCATGTCGAAGTGCTGCTTGCTGAGGCTCGCGCACAAGGTGCAGCGGGTGGCAGATGATCACGTGGACCCCCTGTACACCGACGCTACAGCTTGGCTTGGGCTGGCAGTCTACGTTGGTCAGTGCAAGGCTGAGGTGAGCATCGACCTGAATGAGGAATTCTCGCCTGATGAAGCGGTGAGTTCTCCATGCGCGGCATTGGTTTCTGGATTGAGCATGGCGAGGTGCAGCATGCGCTGAACCCGTTTATTGTCTCGGGCAATATGAACGCACTGTTCAAGCAAATCGTTGCTGTAGGCCGTGATCGCGAGCCCGTTGGACGCTCATTGGGGCGCTCGCTTCTGATTGAACAACTAGATATCGTGAGTGATTGAGCAACTGTCGTAGTGGATCCTACGTCTGGTAGCTCGGCTTGGTGTTGGGCTACCAGAAGGGCACGCGGCTGTGTGAGACAAGGGGGCAGTAGAATGCTTGTGCGTTATTCGCCTTCGTCAAAGCGATTGTTGATCAGCTCAACCAGTGCGTTGAGTGCCTCTGTGTCGTCTTCACCTTCGGTGTGCAGGTGTACCTGAGTACCTTTGCCTGCTGCGAGCATCATCACGGCCATGATGCTCTTGCCATCGACCAGTTTGTCCGGTGCACGGCCAATTCGTACCTGGCAAGGAAAACGGCCGGCAACGCCAACGAATTTTGCGGCTGCGCGGGCATGCAGGCCCAGCTTGTTGATGATGGTTATTTCAAGAGCAGGCATCGCACAAGAGTCCTGTGGCTAGAGGTCGCGGTGGCGGACCTGGACGTTCTTCAGCGATTGCTGCAGCAACTGACCCAGGCGTTCGGTCAGATAGACCGAGCGATGATGACCACCGGTACAACCGATGGCAATGGTGACATACGCACGGTTGCTGGCGGCAAAGCGGGGTAGCCATTTGAGAAGATACCCGGAGATATCCTGGAACATGTCTTCGACATCCGGCTGGGCGGCCAGGTAGTCGATTACCGGTTGCTCAAGCCCGGAGTGATCCCGCAGTTCTGGCTTCCAGTAGGGGTTGGGCAGGCAGCGCACATCGAACACCACGTCAGCGTCTACGGGCATTCCACGCTTGAAGCCGAATGATTCGACCAGGAACGCAGTACCCGGCTCGGGTTGATTGAGCAGGCGAAGCTTGATCGAGTCTTTGAGCTGGTACAGGTTGAGGTTGGTGGTGTCGATCTTCAGGTCGGCCAGATCGGAAATAGGACCGAGCAGTTCGGTCTCGACCCGGATGGCCTCAGCCAGCGAGCGCTGAGCGTTGGTCAGCGGGTGACGGCGACGGGTTTCCGAGAAGCGCTTGAGCAGGGTTTCTTCATCGGCGTCCAGATACAGCACATCGCATTGGATATGCCGGTTGCGTGCATCTTCAAGCAGTTCCGGGAACCGGGATAGATGGCTTGGCAGGTTGCGTGCATCAATGGACACGGCAACCTTGGGTTGCATCAGTTCGGTATTGATCAGCGCATTTTCGGCAAGCTGCGGCAGCAAGCCGGCTGGAAGGTTGTCGATGCAATAGTAGCCATTGTCCTCAAGCACATCGAGGGCAGTGCTTTTACCTGAGCCGGACCGGCCGCTGACGATGATCAAACGCATGTTCAGTGCCCGTTCTGTACATCCAGTACGACCTGATACAGGGACTGGCTATCGCCGGCCGCACGCAGTTTTTCGCGAACGTCCTTGCGGTCAAGCATGCTGGCGATCTGGCGCAGCAGCTCCAGGTGCTCGTCGGTGGCGGCTTCCGGAACCAGCAGTACGAACAGCAGGTCTACGGGAGCACCATCGATGGCGTCGTAATCTATGGGGGCATCCAGGTGGAGCAGCGCACTGATCGGTGCGGTGCAGCCACTGAGGCGGCAGTGTGGAATGGCGATACCGTTGCCGAAACCGGTTGAACCCAGTTTTTCGCGGGCAATCAGGCTCTCGAAGACATCTTGCATTTCCAGATCCGGTACTTCCCGGTCAATCAGGTTGGCAATGTGTTCGAGTACGCGTTTTTTACTGCCGCCCGGCACGTTCACAAGTGAACGGCCGGGGGTCAGGATATCTTCAAGTCGGATCATGAGTGGGGGGGATCAGCGAGCGGCTGCACCTTGCAGCAAGGCCTGCTGTTTTTCCTTGTGTTTTTTCAGTTGGCGGTCGAGCTTGTCGGCAAGCAGGTCGATCGCGGCATACATGTCTTCATGCTCGGCATTGGCGACGACTTCGCCGCCTGGGATGCGCAGGGTGGCCTCGATTTTCTGTTTCAGCTTCTCGACCTCCAGAATGACCTGCACATTGGTGATCTTGTCGAAGTGACGCTCAACACGCTCGAGTTTTTCCCCGATATAAGTGCGCAGCGCTTCGGTGACTTCTACTTGGTGTCCACTGATGTTGACTTGCATACAGCTTCTCCTTTTGTTGCCGGTGCATAAAGAGGCAGGTATTGCGCCTGCCACTTGAATTGCGGTGGCACACCTCAGGTGCGTTACATCAGTCGCTTGCGTTCACTCGACGGTGCAATGCCGAGCGACTCGCGGTACTTGGCGACGGTGCGTCGTGCTACCTGGATGCCTTGTGCCTCCAGTAAACCAGCGATCTTGCTGTCACTCAATGGCTTTTTCTGATTTTCCGCTGCAACCAGTTTTTTGATGATCGCGCGAATCGCCGTGGACGAGCATTCTCCGCCTTCGGAGGTGCTGACATGGCTGGAGAAAAAGTACTTCAGTTCGTAAATTCCACGCGGGGTATGCATGTACTTTTGCGTGGTCACCCGGGATATGGTCGATTCGTGCATGCCCACCGCTTCGGCGATGTCGTGCAGCACCAGCGGCTTCATGGCCTCGTCACCGTGGTCGAGGAATCCACGCTGGTGTTCGACGATCTGGGTGGCAACCTTCATCAGCGTTTCGTTGCGGCTTTGCAGGCTCTTGATGAACCAGCGGGCTTCCTGAAGCTGATTGCGCATGAAGGTGTTGTCTGCGCTGGTATCGGCGCGGCGTACAAAGCCTGCGTATTGTGGATTGACGCGCAGGCGTGGGACGGCTTCCTGGTTCAGTTCAACCAGCCAGCGATCGCTGTCCTTGCGCACGATCACGTCAGGCACCACGTATTCGGGTTCACTGGACTCGATCTGTGAGCCGGGGCGTGGGTTCAGGCTTTGTACCAGTTCGATCACCTGGCGCAGCTCGTCTTCCTTGAGCTTCATGCGGCGCATCAGCTGGCTGTAGTCGCGGCTGCCGAGCAGGTCGATGTAGTCGCTGACCAGTCGTTGCGCTTCAGTCATCCAGGGTGTTTGTGCCGGCATCTGACGCAACTGCAACAACAGGCATTCGCTCAGGTTGCGGGCGCCTATACCGGCAGGCTCGAATTGCTGGATGCGGTGCAGGACGGCTTCCACTTCGTCCAGCTCGATATCGAGTTCCGGGTCGAAGGACTCACAGACCTCTTCCAGGGTTTCGTCGAGATAGCCCTGGTTGTTGATGCAGTCGATCAGGGTGACGGCAATCAGTCGGTCGGTATCCGACATTGGCGCCAGGTTCAACTGCCACAGCAGGTGGCTCTGCAGGCTTTCACCGGCCGAGGTGCGGGTGGTGAAGTCCCACTCGTCGTCATCGTTGCTGGGAAGGCTGCTGGCGCTGGTTTGATAGATATCTTCCCAGGCGGTGTCTACCGGCAGCTCATTGGGAATACGCTCGTTCCACTCACCTTCCTCAAGGCTTTCCACGGGAGTGGCGGTTTCCTGGAAGCTGGTTTCCTGGGATTCCGAGGTCGGCTTGGATTCGGCGTTATCCGCCATCGGGTCGCTGTTATCGAAGTCGTCGCCATCTTCCTGGCGTTCGAGCATCGGGTTGGATTCCAGGGCTTCCTGGATTTCCTGCTGCAGGTCCAGTGTGGAAAGCTGGAGCAGACGGATGGCCTGTTGCAACTGCGGTGTCATCGTCAGTTGCTGGCCCATTCTTAGGACGAGCGATGGTTTCATGGCAGGGGCTTAACACCTTATTCGCCGGCGCACATGCGCCATCCACTACAAGGGCGCCGAAGCGCCTTCTTTAAGCAAATTATATGCCTGAAACCGAGGTGTTTGCCTAGAGCGCTGTAACAAATAAGCCGGTATTTGGGCGGATCGTCAGCGCTCTGGCGGTGCCTCGCACCTCGGGCTTACAGGCGGAACTCGTGGCCGAGGTAAACCTCTTTCACCAGTTCGTTGGCCAGGATGGTTTCTGCATCACCTTCGGCGATTAGGCGACCATCGTTGACGATGTAAGCGGTTTCGCAGATATCCAGTGTTTCACGGACGTTGTGGTCGGTGATCAGAACGCCAATGCCTTTGGCTTTCAGGTGGTGGATGATCTGCTTGATGTCGCCGACCGAGATCGGGTCGACACCGGCAAACGGTTCGTCGAGCAGGATGAATTTCGGTGCAGTCGCCAGTGCGCGGGCGATCTCCACACGGCGACGTTCACCACCGGAAAGGCTCATGCCGAGGTTGTCGCGGATGTGGCTGATGTGAAACTCCTGCAGCAGGCTTTCCAGTTCCTTGCGACGCCCTGCGGCGTCCAGCTCCTTGCGTGTTTCCAGGATCGCCATGATGTTGTCGGCCACCGACAACTTGCGGAAGATCGAGGCTTCCTGGGGCAGGTAGCCAATCCCAGCGCGTGCACGACCGTGCATCGGCTGGTGGCTGACATCCAGGTCGTCGATGAGCACGCGGCCCTGGTCGGCCTGTACCAGGCCGACAATCATGTAGAAGCACGTTGTCTTGCCGGCGCCGTTAGGGCCGAGCAGGCCGACGATCTGGCCGCTGTCGATTGACAGGCTGACGTCACGTACGACTTGTCGACTCTTGTAGCTCTTGGCCAGGTGCTGGGCTTTGAGGGTTGCCATTACTCGGCCTTCTTCTTCGGCTGGATCACCATGTCGATGCGTGGGCGCGGTGCGGTAATGTTGCTGCCGCGGCCGGCGGTGGCGACCTGAGACTTGGTGTTGTAGACGATTTTCTCGCCTTCGGTGGTGTTGCCTTCGTTGATCACCTTGGCCCGGTCAGTCAGAACCACCAGGTCTTTCAATGCCTGGTATTGGATCTGCACGGCATAGCCTTGCATCTTGTCCGGCTTTGCAGCGCTTTGTTGCTGCTCGAAATACGCCAGGTTGCCCACCGAAGTGACCACGTCGATATCGCCGGAAGCGGAGCGGGTGATGGTCACGGTGTTGCCTTTGATCATCATCGAGCCTTGGGTGATGATCACGTCGCCGGTGTAGGTGGCAATGCCTTTCTTGTCGTCCAGTTGGGCGTTATCGGCCTGGATGCGGATTGGCTGGTCGCGGTCGTTCGGCAGGGCCAAGGCGCTCGCGCTTCCCAGTGCTGCGCTCAGGCTGAGCAAAAAGGGGAGGGTTTTAACGAGCCTCATACTGTCCTCTTACGTTGGACAGCAGGTCCATCCTGCCGTCTTTCAAATACGCTTTCATTCCCTTGCCCGTAGTGGTTCCACCGGCGCCGTCGATTCTAACGGCTTGATCGGTTTGAGCATATTGCTTCTGTGGGAATACCGTCATGCGGGTCGTGGTAATAATGGTTTCGCGGTTCTGTTCATCGGTGCGGGCAACCCGTACCGAGTCAATCAGCTCGACTTCGGTACCGTCCGGGTTGACCTCGCCGCGTTCGCTCTGAACGTGCCAAGGGTAGGCGGTGCCGCGGTACATGTGCAGGTCGGGCGTGGTCAGCAGGGTGATCTCGCTGGCCTGCAGGTGCTCGACCTTGTCTGCCGTCATGTCGTATTGCAGCTTGCCGTCAGGTAGAAACTGAACGCTGTGGGCATTGGTGGCGTAATAGTCGATGGCGCCTTTGTCGACAGTGGCCACCGGTTTCTCGAGGAAAGTATCGGGGCCGACCTTCCAGTAGCCAACCGCCGCCAGCAGGACGGCGATCGCCCCGAGCAGCGCAATGTTGCGGATTTTATTGCTGAACATGTGTCGCCCTACAGATAGTTGGCGTTTGCCGCATCGAGGTTGCCTTGGGCTCGCAGGATCAACTCGCAGAATTCGCGAGCGGCACCTTCGCCACCGCGTGCGAGGGTAACGCCATCAGCGTGTTCGCGTACGAAGGCCGCGGCGTTGGCCACGGCCATTCCCAAGCCAACCCGGCGGATGACGGGCAGGTCCGGTAGATCGTCGCCCAGGTAGGCAACCTGTTCATAGTCTAGGCCGAGCTGGCCGAGAAGTTCGTCCAGTACGACCAATTTATCTTCACGCCCTTGGTACAGGTGCGGGATGCCGAGGTTTTTCGCTCGGCGTTCGACCACCGGTGTCTTGCGACCGCTGATGATCGCGGTGGTCACACCCGAGGCCATGAGCATTTTGATGCCTTGACCGTCCAGGGTGTTGAAGGTCTTGAACTCGCTGCCATCTTCGAGGAAATACAGGCGACCGTCGGTGAGGACGCCATCAACATCAAAAACGGCCAGTTTGATGGCCTTGCCGCGCTGCAGCAGATCGGTTTGCATTACATTACTCCCGCACGCAGCAGGTCGTGCATGTTCAGTGCGCCTACCGGGTGATCGTCCGTGTCTACGACGACCAGGGCGTTGATCTTGTGGTCTTCCATGATTTTCAAGGCCTCGGCGGCGAGCATTTCGGCGCGGGCGGTTTTGCCGTGCGGTGTCATCACGTCTTCGATTCGCGCCTTGTGCAGGTCGATGTTGCGGTCGAGCGTGCGGCGCAGGTCGCCGTCAGTGAAGATCCCGGCCAGACGGCCGTCGGCTTCCAGTACCACGGTCATGCCCAGGCCCTTGCGGGTCATTTCCATCAGGGCATCCTTGAGCAGGGTGCCGCGGGCAACCTGGGGCAGCTCGGCGCCGGCGTGCATGACGTTTTCGACTTTCAGCAGCAGGCGTCGGCCCAGTGCGCCACCGGGGTGCGAGAACGCGAAGTCCTCTGCGGTGAAGCCTCGCGCTTCCAGCAGGGCAATGGCCAGTGCATCGCCCAGCACCAGGGCTGCGGTGGTCGAGGAGGTTGGCGCCAGGTTAAGCGGGCAGGCTTCCTGTTGCACACGGGCGTCAAGGTTGACTTCGGCGGCTTTGGCCAGTGGCGAATCCGGGTTGCCGGTGAGGCTGATGAGTTGAATGCCCAGGCGTTTGATCAGCGGCAGCAGGGTCACGATTTCAGCGGTTGAACCGGAGTTCGACAACGCCAGGATGATATCGTCACGGGTGATCATGCCCATGTCGCCATGGCTGGCTTCGGCAGGGTGGACAAAGAACGCCGGTGTGCCGGTACTGGCCAGGGTTGCGGCGATCTTGTTGCCGATGTGCCCCGACTTGCCCATGCCGACTACCACGACCCGGCCTTTGCTGGCCTGGATCAGCTCGCAGGCCTTGACGAAATCAGCGTCGATATGGGCAAGCAGGCCTTCTACCGCTTCAAGTTCGAGGCGGATGGTGCGTTGTGCGGATTGGATCAGGTCGCTGGATTGGCTCATGTGGAAAATCGGATTGCCTGATGAAAAGGCGGCGATTATAGCGGGAATGCGCGAAAGCCTCACCTGCGAATCGCTGTCAGTGGCGTGTCAGTCGTTCATTTTTGGCTCAAGGAAGTCTGCGCAAGCGCTGCGATGGCCTTGGGGCGGCCCTGTCTGCGGTGCTATAGTTCGCCGCCAGTTCGGCCCGCTCAGGGCGTGCGTGCCTCCATGAAGGAGGTGGACGTCTGAGTGAGAAGGCTGCATCGCAAGGAGTTTAGATGAGCGTTGATAACGCCTACGCGGTCGAGTTGAAGGGCGTAACCTTCAAGCGCGGTTCGCGCAGTATCTTCAATAATGTCGATATACGCATTCCCCGAGGCAAGGTCACCGGCATCATGGGGCCATCCGGGTGTGGCAAGACCACGCTGCTGCGGCTGATTGGTGCGCAGCTGCGACCGGCCAGCGGCGAAGTCTGGGTGGCGGGGCAGAATTTGCCGACCCTGTCACGAAGCGACCTGTTCGATGCGCGCAAGCAGATGGGCGTGCTGTTCCAGAGTGGCGCCTTGTTCACGGATCTCGACGTGTTCGAGAACGTCGCCTTCCCCCTGCGCGTTCATACGCAGTTGTCTGATGAGATGATTCGCGACATCGTGCTGATGAAGTTGCAGGCGGTGGGCTTGCGCGGCGCCTTCGAGTTGATGCCCGACGAGCTGTCAGGCGGCATGAAGCGCCGTGTGGCGTTGGCCCGTGCAATTGCCCTGGACCCGCAAATCCTCATGTACGACGAACCCTTCGTTGGTCAGGATCCGATCGCAATGGGCGTGTTGGTGCGCTTGATTCGCCTGCTCAACGATGCCCTGGGTATCACCAGTATCGTCGTTTCGCATGACCTGGCGGAAACCGCCAGTATTGCCGACTACCTCTATGTGGTGGGTGATGGGCAGGTATTGGGGCAAGGCACGCCGCAGGAGCTGATGAGCTCCGATAACCCCCGTATTCGTCAGTTCATGAAGGGCGATCCGGACGGCCCGGTGCCTTTCCATTTTCCTGCGCCTGACTACCGCGCCGATTTGCTGGGGAAGCGTTAGATGCGCAGAAAATCGTTACTTGAGCGTATTCGTCTTTTCGGTCGCTCGGCCATTGATGTGCTCGCTGTGCTGGGCCGATCCTGGCTGTTCCTGCTGCATGCGTTGATTGGGCGTGGCGGTATTGGTGGCAGCTTTCAGTTGCTGATCAAGCAGCTCTACTCGGTCGGTGTGTTGTCGCTGGCGATCATCGTGGTTTCCGGTATTTTCATCGGCATGGTGCTGTCGTTGCAGGGCTTCAATATCCTGAGCAGCTATGGCTCGGAACAGGCAGTAGGGCAGATGATTGCCCTGACCCTGCTGCGTGAGCTTGGCCCGGTGGTGACCGCGCTGCTGTTTGCTGGGCGGGCGGGCTCTGCATTGACCGCTGAAATCGGCAACATGAAGTCCACCGAGCAACTGTCCAGTCTTGAGATGATCGGTGTCGATCCGCTCAAGTACATTGTTGCCCCACGCCTGTGGGCAGGCTTCATTTCCCTGCCGCTGCTGGCAATGATTTTCAGTGTGGTGGGTATCTGGGGTGGGTCCTGGGTCGCGGTTGACTGGCTGGGGGTCTATGAAGGCTCTTTCTGGTCCAACATGCAAAACAGTGTGTCCTTCACCGATGATGTGCTTAACGGGATCATCAAGAGCCTGGTTTTTGCCTTTGTCGTTACCTGGATCGCCGTATTCCAAGGCTATGACTGCGAGCCCACCTCAGAGGGGATCAGCCGTGCCACTACCAAGACCGTGGTCTATGCCTCGTTGGCAGTCCTGGGTCTGGACTTTATTCTGACCGCCTTGATGTTTGGAGATTTCTGATGCAAAACCGCACCCTGGAAATCGGTGTCGGCCTGTTCCTCCTGGCCGGGATCCTGGCGCTGCTTCTGCTGGCACTGCGTGTCAGCGGCCTGTCTGCCAGCCCGAGCAGCGATACCTATAAACTTTATGCCAACTTCGACAATATCGCCGGTTTGACGGTCAGATCCAAAGTGACCATGGCCGGTGTCACCATCGGTCGGGTCACGGCCATCGACCTTGACCGCGACAGCTTCACCGGTCGCGTGACCATGGAGCTGGAAAAACGCCTAGACAATCTGCCTTCGGACTCCACGGCGTCGATCCTGACCGCGGGGTTGCTGGGTGAAAAGTACGTAGGTATCAGTGTCGGTGGCGATGAGACGGTGTTGAAGGATGGCGGTGTCATCCATGACACCCAGTCGTCATTGGTGCTTGAGGACCTGATCGGCAAGTTCCTGCTCAACAGTGTTGGCAAAGAAGCCAAATAAGGAGTTTCTATGATCTCTATTCTGCGACGCGGCCTGCTGGTGTTGCTGGCGGCACTGCCAATGTTTGCGGGCGCGGCAGTGGCCCCGTCGGCTCATGACCTTATACAGGGCACGACCAATCAACTGCTGTCCGACCTGAAGTCGAACAAAGAGCAGTACAAGGCCAACCCGAGCGCCTTCTACGACGCCCTCAACCGTATCCTAGGGCCTGTGGTGGATGCCGATGGCATCTCGCGCAGCATCATGACCGTTAAGTATTCGCGCAAAGCCACGCCTGAGCAGATGGCGCGCTTTCAGGAGAACTTCAAGCGCAGCTTGATGCAGTTCTACGGTAACGCCCTGCTGGAGTACAACAACCAGGGTATTACGGTCAGCCCGGCCAAGGATGAAAGCGGCGATCGGACCAGCGTTGACATGAAGGTCACGGGTAACAACGGCGCGATCTATCCTGTTTCCTACACGCTGGAGAAGATCGATGGCGTCTGGAAAGTGCGCAATGTGATCGTCAATGGCATCAACATCGGCAAGTTGTTCCGTGACCAGTTTGCCGATGCCATGCAGCGCAACGGTAACAACCTGGACAAGACCATCGATGGTTGGGCTGGCGAAGTCGCCAAGGCCAAGGAAACGGCGGAGCAGTCCACCGAGAAGCAAACGCAATGAGCAGTGCCTCTGTTCAGTGGGGTGAGGCCGGTGTCCTGAACCTTTCGGGGGTTCTGGATTACCGCACGGGCCCGACCTTGCGCAAGGAAGGTCAGGTGCTGATTGCTTCCGAGAAGGCGCCCGCGCTGGTGCTCGACTGCTCTGCGGTAGAGAAATCGAGCAGTGTAGGCCTCTCACTGTTACTGGCCTTCATGCGTGATGCCAGTGCAAGCGGGAAAACCGTCGAAGTGCGCGCAATGCCCCAGGACATGCGCGAAATCGCCGAGGTCTATGGCCTCGCCGAACTGTTGGCGGGCCGATAATCGGCCCCCGTCTAGCGGCCCCTCGGTCAGAGTCCTCGTTTACGGGGTTCGCAGGCGAGGGGCTTTTTTGTATGATGGCCGACCCGCGCGCACAGGGCGCCGATTGAGGTTGAGCATGCAGGCCGTAGAAGTTAAGAGCTTCCTTGAAGAAAAGTTGCCGGGAACCCGGGTCGAAGTTGAAGGCGAAGGCTGCAACTTCCAGTTGAATCTGATCAGCGACGAGTTGGCGGCCCTGAGCCCGGTCAAACGTCAGCAAGCGATCTATGCTCACCTGAACCCGTGGATCGCCGATGGCAGCATCCATGCGGTAACCATGAAATTTTTCAGCAGCGCAGCCTGGGCTGAGCGCACCTGAGCCAATTGGCGCGAGACTCAAATGGATAAACTGATTATTACTGGCGGTTCTCGTCTTGATGGCGAAATCCGCATTTCCGGGGCGAAGAACGCTGCCCTGCCGATTCTGGCTGCCACCTTGTTGGCTGACGGCCCTGTGACGGTTGGCAACCTGCCACACCTGCACGACATCACCACCATGATCGAGCTGTTCGGGCGTATGGGCATTGAGCCTGTCATCGATGAAAAGCTTTCGGTGGAAATTGACCCGCGTAGCATCAAGACGCTGATCGCGCCTTACGAGCTGGTGAAAACCATGCGCGCCTCGATCCTGGTACTCGGCCCGATGGTCGCGCGCTTTGGCGAGGCTGAAGTGGCCCTGCCTGGCGGTTGCGCCATCGGTTCGCGTCCTGTCGACCTGCACATTCGTGGCCTTGAAGCCATGGGTGCGAAGATCGAAGTCGAGGGTGGTTACATCAAGGCCAAGGCACCTGAAGGTGGCTTGCGTGGTGCGCACTTCTTCTTCGACACCGTCAGTGTGACCGGTACCGAGAACATCATGATGGCGGCGGCGCTGGCCAAAGGCCGCAGCGTACTGCAAAACGCCGCGCGTGAGCCGGAAGTGGTCGACCTGGCCAACTTCATCAACGCCATGGGCGGCAAGGTTCAGGGCGCTGGCACCGATACCATCACCATCGATGGCGTCGAGCGCCTGGGTTCGGCGACCTACCGTGTCATGCCTGACCGTATCGAGACCGGTACCTACCTGGTGGCTGCCGCCATTACCGGTGGCCGCGTCAAGGTCAAGGACACCGATCCAACCATCCTCGAAGCGGTTCTTGAGAAACTCAAGGAAGCCGGTGCCGAAATCACCACGGGTGAAGACTGGATCGAGCTGGACATGCACGGCAAGCGGCCTAAAGCCGTGAACCTGCGTACCGCCCCATACCCGGCGTTCCCGACGGACATGCAGGCGCAGTTCATCTCCCTCAACGCCATCGCCGAAGGCACTGGCGCAGTGATCGAGACGATCTTTGAGAACCGTTTCATGCACGTGTACGAGATGCACCGCATGGGCGCCTTGATCCAGGTCGAAGGCAACACGGCCATCGTTACCGGGACCAAGACCCTCAAAGGCGCGCCAGTGATGGCGACTGACCTGCGGGCTTCGGCCAGCCTGGTGCTGTCGGCGCTGGTTGCCGAAGGTGATACCCTGATCGACCGCATCTACCACATCGACCGTGGTTATGAGTGCATCGAGGAAAAACTGCAGATGCTGGGCGCGAAGATCCGTCGCGTACCGGGCTAGTCTGCCTGCGGCGCAAGGACGCGCCACACATTGCTGGACCGAATTGAATGCTGTCGAGCCTGCTGTGCGGCTCGACGGGCACATGCCGCATAAGGACCGACGTTTCATGTTGACCATCGCGCTGTCCAAGGGCCGTATTCTTGACGATACCCTGCCGTTGCTGGCAGAGGCGGGCATTGTCCCGACCGAGAATCCGGACAAGAGCCGCAAACTGATCATCCCGACGACCCAGGCCGATGTACGCCTGCTGATCGTGCGGGCCACCGACGTGCCGACGTATGTCGAGCATGGTGCCGCCGATCTGGGTGTGGCCGGCAAGGACGTGTTGATGGAGTACGGTGGTCAGGGCCTTTACGAGCCGCTGGATTTGCAGATTGCCAAGTGCAAGCTGATGACCGCCGGCGCAGTCGGTGCTGCCGAACCCAAAGGCCGTCTGCGGGTGGCGACCAAGTTCGTCAACGTTGCCAAGCGCTACTATGCCGAGCAGGGCCGTCAGGTCGATATCATCAAGCTCTATGGCTCGATGGAGCTGGCGCCTTTGATTGGCCTGGCTGACAAGATCATCGACGTCGTCGATACCGGTAATACCCTGCGGGCAAACGGCCTGGAGCCCCAGGAACTGATCGCGACCATCAGCTCCCGCCTGGTGGTCAACAAAGCGTCCATGAAAATGCAGCATGCGCGTATTCAAAGCCTGATCGATACCCTGCGTCAGGCCGTAGAGTCGCGACACCGCGGTTGATACCTGCGCGCGACCTTCGCTGTCGCGCCCGTCTATCCGCGTCATAGCCAACTTTTTCAGGTGCCCTCGCGGATCGGCTGCTACGTTAAGGGCGCCTGAGCATCCGCCAATTATTGAGGCCCTCGCTATGACCACGTCCACTGCTATTGCCCGACTCAATGCCGCTGACCCGGATTTCGCCCGACATCTGGATCATCTGCTGAGCTGGGAAAGTGTGTCCGACGACACGGTCAATCAGCGCGTGCTGGACATCATCAAGGCCGTGCGCGAGCGCGGTGACGCCGCACTGGTGGAGTTCACCCAGCGTTTTGATGGGGTTGAAGCCACCTCGATGAGCGACCTGATTCTCGGTCGCGAGCGCCTGGAACTGGCCCTGAGCCGAATCACTGTCGCCCAGCGCGAAGCACTGGAAAAGGCTGCTGCGCGGGTTCGCAGCTACCACGAAAAACAGAAGCAGGACTCCTGGACCTACACCGAGGCCGATGGCACCGTGTTGGGTCAGAAAGTCACGCCGTTGGACCGTGCGGGCTTGTACGTACCCGGCGGCAAAGCCTCCTACCCGTCTTCAGTGCTGATGAACGCCATTCCGGCCAAGGTCGCTGGTGTTGCCGAGGTGGTAATGGTCGTGCCGACTCCGCGTGGCGAGGTCAATGAACTGGTACTGGCTGCTGCCTGCATCGCTGGCGTTGATCGCGTCTTCACTATTGGTGGCGCCCAGGCCGTTGCAGCGCTGGCCTATGGTACCGAAAGCGTGCCGCAGGTCGACAAGGTGGTAGGGCCGGGCAACATCTACGTCGCAACCGCCAAGCGCCATGTGTTCGGCCAGGTGGGGATCGACATGATTGCCGGTCCTTCTGAAATCCTGGTGGTGTGTGATGGCCTGACCGATCCGGACTGGATCGCGATGGACCTGTTCTCCCAGGCCGAGCATGACGAAGATGCCCAGGCCATTCTGGTAAGCCCGGACGCGGCCTTCCTTGATCGCGTCGCTGCGAGCATCGACAAGCTGTTGCCGACCATGGACCGTGCCGAGATCATCAAGACCTCGATCAATGGCCGTGGCGCCCTGATCCAGGTGCGCGACATGCAGCAGGCTATCGAGGTGGCCAACCGTATTGCCCCCGAGCACCTGGAGCTGTCGGTTGCCGACCCGCAGGCCTGGCTGCCGCAGATTCGTCACGCCGGGGCCATCTTCATGGGCCGTCACACCAGCGAGGCGCTAGGCGACTACTGCGCCGGGCCGAATCACGTCTTGCCGACTTCCGGCACGGCGCGCTTTTCCTCGCCTCTGGGGGTGTATGACTTCCAGAAGCGTTCCTCGATCATCTTCTGCTCCGAACAAGGCGCTTCCGAACTGGGCAAGACCGCTTCGGTCCTGGCCCGTGGCGAATCGCTCAGTGCTCACGCGCGCAGCGCCGAATACCGCATCATTGCCGACAACGAGGGGAACTGAACATGAGTAAATTCTGGAGCCCCTTCGTCAAGGACCTGGTGCCTTACGTGCCGGGTGAGCAGCCGAAACTGGCCAAACTGGTGAAGCTCAATACCAACGAGAATCCGTATGGGCCCTCGCCGAAAGCCCTTGAGGCCATGCGCGCCGAGTTGAATGACAACCTGCGTCTGTACCCTGACCCGAACAGCGATCTGCTCAAGCAGGCCGTGGCCGAGTACTACGGCGTGCAGGGTAACCAGGTGTTCCTGGGTAACGGTTCCGATGAAGTGCTGGCGCACATCTTCCACGGCCTGTTCCAGCATGACGCGCCGCTGTTGTTCCCGGACATCAGCTACAGCTTCTATCCGGTTTACTGCGGCCTTTACGGTATTCCGTACGAGGCGGTAGCGCTGGATGAGCAGTTCCAGATTCGCGTCGAGGATTATCAACGAGCGAATGCCGGGATCATCTTCCCGAACCCTAATGCGCCAACTGGCTGCCTGCTGGCCCTGGACGCCATTGAGCAGTTGCTCAAGGCCAACCCGGATTCCGTGGTGGTGGTCGACGAGGCTTACATCGACTTCGGTGGGCAGACGGCGATCAGCCTGGTTGACCGTTATCCGAACCTGCTGGTCACCCAGACCCTGTCCAAGTCGCGTTCGCTGGCCGGGTTGCGTGTGGGCCTGGCGGTCGGTCATCCAGACCTGATTGAGGCCCTGGAGCGGATCAAGAACAGCTTCAACTCCTACCCGCTCGACCGTATGGCCATTGTCGGGGCTGCTGCGGCGTTCCAGGACAAGGCTTACTTTGACGAGACCTGCCGCAAGGTCATCGACAGCCGCGAACATTTGGTGGCCGAGCTCACCGCGCGCGGTTTTGAAGTGTTGCCGTCGGCGGCGAACTTTATCTTTGCCCGTCATCCTGAGCAGGATGCTGCCGGCCTGGCTGCCCGTCTGCGTGAACAGGGCGTGATTGTGCGGCACTTCAAGCAAGCGCGTATCGCGCAGTTCCTGCGGATCACCATCGGTACCCCGGAGCAGAATCAGGCGTTGCTCGACGCGTTGAACTGATATCGGTTGGGCCCTCTCGCCGGCCAGGCTGGCTCTTGCGCATGTGTATTGCACTGGAGCTGGTCTGGCCGGCGATTGCATTTGTACCGCAGTCTAACCCCTTTGCTGGAGCCCGATGGATGAACCCTGAACACGCTGCTGCCCGTGACCGCGAAGCGCGTGGAGCGGAACTCGACGAACTGCTGATCGACGCTGAAGCTGACGATGAGCAGGTTCAACAACAGCCCGTGGTATTGCAACGCCCTTGGTTGCTGCTTCTGGGGCTGGTGTTGGTGGCCCTGAACCTGCGCCCGGCGTTGTCGAGCATGGCGCCGGTGCTCGGGCAGGTCTCTGAGAGTCTTGGGCTGAGTGCTTCCCAAGCGGGCCTGCTGACCACCTTGCCCGTGCTGTGCCTGGGCCTGTTTGCACCGTTGGCGCCTGTGCTGGCGCGGCGTTTCGGCAGTGAGCGGGTCGTGCTGGGTGTTCTCTTGTGCCTGGCGGCCGGTATTTTCCTGCGCAGCGTCCTGGGCAGTTTTGGGGTGTTTGTCGGCAGCATACTGGCCGGCGCCAGCATCGGCGTGATCGGCGTTTTGTTGCCGGGTATCGTCAAGCGTGATTTTGCCAAGCATGCCGGTACGCTCACCGGCGTCTACACCATGGCCCTGTGCCTCGGCGCTGCAGTTGCCGCTGGCGCCACCGTGCCGCTTGGTCGTTACTTTGATGACAGCTGGTCGATGGGGCTGGGTTTCTGGTTGCTGCCAGCGGTCGTTGCGGCGCTGTTCTGGCTGCCTCAGGCACGTCAGGGCCATGCGGCGCATAGCGTCGCCTACCGGGTGCGCGGTGTGTGGCGTGATCCGCTGGCCTGGCAGGTGACCTTGTACATGGGGCTGCAGTCGTCGTTGGCCTACATCGTCTTCGGTTGGCTGCCTTCGGTGCTGATCGGGCGCGGCCTCAGCCCGACCGAGGCAGGCCTGGTGTTGTCCGGTTCGGTCATTGTTCAACTGCTCAGCTCGTTGACTGCACCTTGGCTGGCCACCCGGGGCAAGGATCAGCGCTTGGCCATTGTGTTGGCCATGCTGATGACGTTGGCCGGGTTGTTCGGTTGTCTTTATGCGCCGCTGAACGGCCTCTGGGGCTGGGCGGTGGTCTTGGGCTTGGGGCAGGGCGGAGCGTTTGCGCTGGCATTGACCCTGATCGTGCTGCGCTCCCGGGATGCCCATGTCGCGGCCAACCTGTCGAGCATGGCGCAAGGGGTGGGTTACACCCTGGCGTCCCTTGGGCCTTTCGCCGTGGGTGTGGTGCATGACCTGACGGGCGGGTGGAAGGCTGTGGGGTGGATTTTCGCGGTGCTCGGTGTCAGCGCCATAGTCTTCGGCCTCAAGGCCGGGCGCGCCCTGTATGTGAACGCGACCAGCGAGCGGGTCTGATCCGCGCTGGCGGTCAGCGATTGATTTCAGGTGGTGCGCGCTATTCGCCGTGCAAATGTCCGTAGCTTTTCGGCCTCGGCCCGGACTATCGTTCCAGACTCTCTTCTCGGTAATGGATCTGCCCATGAGCGATGCCCACAGTGCCCTGATCACCCGCTTCTATCAGGCCTTTCAGCGGCTGGATGCCGAGGCCATGGTGGCCTGCTACAGCGACGATGTGCTTTTCAGTGACCCGGCCTTCGGCATTTTGCAGGGCAAGGATGCGGGTGATATGTGGCGCATGCTGACGACTCGCGCCAAGGATTTCTCCCTGACGTTCGACAATGTGCGCGCCGATGAGCGCAGCGGTGGCGCGCACTGGGTGGCCACCTACCTGTTCAACCAGACCGGCCGGGTCGTGATCAACGACATACAGGCGCGCTTCGTGTTTCGCGACGGCAAGATCTGTGAGCATCATGACAGTTTCGAAATGTGGCAATGGGCGCGCCAGGCGTTAGGCATGAAAGGTTTGCTGCTGGGGTGGACGCCATGGCTGCAGGGTAAGGTGAGGGCGCAGGCGTTGAAGGGCTTGCGGACGTTTCAGGCTGCCCGCTGAGGCGGTAAGCTGTGAGCCTTGTCGTCTTCTTTACGAATATGCCGTGACCGATAGCCTCTGTGAACTCACCAGCAAACCTTGGTACGTCTACCTGGTGCGCGCCGCCAACGGCTCACTGTACTGCGGTATCAGTGATAACCCGCAACGACGTTTCGAGGCTCATCAGAAGGGGCGGGGCGCTCGCTATTTCAGCACCAGCCCGGCGGTCGCGCTGGTGTATGTAGAGGTGTGGCCGGACAAGGCTGAAGCCCTGCGCCAGGAGCGGCTGGTGAAGAAGCTGCGCAAAAGTGCCAAGGAGGCGTTGGTCGCCTCCTATCTCGCGGTCAGTCCTTGCGACGCTTGAGCTGATCGGTCAGCTGTGTCGGCAAGCCTTTGATGATCAGTGTTCCGGCTTCCTCGTCATATTCGATCTTCGAGCCAAGCAAGTGCGCTTCAAAGCTGATCGACAAGCCTTCGGCTCGACCGGTGAAGCGGCGGAACTGATTCAAGGTGCGCTTGTCGGCAGGAATTTCCGGCGACAGGCCATAGTCCTTGTTGCGGATGTGGTCGTAGAAGGCCTTTGGGCGGTCCTCATCGATCAGGCTGGAGAGTTCTTCCAGGGTTACCGGCTCACCGGCTTTGGTCTGGCTGGTGGCGTAATCGACCAGGGTCTGGGTTTTCTCTCGGGCGGCTTCCTCGGGCAGGTCTTCGCTTTCGACGAAGTCACTGAAGGCCTTGAGCAGGGTGCGGGTTTCGCCGGGGCCGTCCACGCCTTCCTGACAGCCAATGAAATCGCGGAAGTACTCCGAGACTTTCTTGCCGTTCTTGCCCTTGATGAAGGAAATGTACTGTTTCGAGTTCTGGTTGTTTTGCCACTCGGAAATGTTGATGCGTGCAGCCAGGTGAAGCTGACCCAGGTCCAGATGGCGCGACGGGGTGACGTCGAGCTCGGCGTTAACCGCCACGCCTTCACTGTGGTGCAGCAGGGCGATGGCCAGGTAATCGGTCATGCCTTGCTGGTAGTGGGCAAACAGCACGTGGCCACCCACCGAGAGGTTGGACTCTTCCATCAGCTTCTGCAGGTGTTCGACGGCGACACGGCTGAAGGCGGTGAAGGTCGTACCGTTGTCCAGGTACTCCTTGAGCCAGCCACTGAACGGGTGCGCCCCGGATTCGGCATGGAAGAAACCCCAGGCCTTGCCCTGTTTGGCGTTGTAGCTGTCGTTGAGGTCGGCCAGCAGGTTTTCGATGGCGGTCGACTCGCTCAGTTCAGAGTCGCGGGCATGCAGCACGGCTGGGCTGCCATCGGGCTTTTTGTCGATCAGGTGGACGATGCAATGACGGATCGGCATGGGATTCTCGGCTGAAAAAGGGCAGGGCGCTGCCATATTGCAAAGTCGCCCAGTGTAACCCAGACCTGGGGCTGCGCCGTGTCTGGATGTATTGTGAAATGGCCTTTGTTCATTTTTTGTTCGATTTTTTGCGTTTTTTGGCGCAAACCCCCGAAAAACCTGAACATTTGCCTTGCTTGAGGCGGATATTTATTCGCCTCTGTGGTAGCTTTGCCCCCGTCTTGCGCCCCCCTATGTGGCGCATCGCTGGCAGACCGCTCGTGTCACATCGAACCAAACGTCATTTTGCGTATCTACATACGCGATTGGTGTGGCTGTAACACCGAGCCGCCGGGCATTTGCAGGCCTGGCCCGATAGCTGACGCGGCACTCTGCAAACCAACTGAATTTGATAGGGAAGGAACACCACCATGGCATTGACCAAAGACCAACTGATCGCCGATATCGCTGAAGCTATCGACGCGCCAAAAACCACCGCGCGTAACGCTCTGGAGCAACTGGGCCAGATCGTTGCTGATCAACTGGAAAATGGCAGCGAAATCACTCTGCCAGGTATTGGCAAACTGAAAATCACCGAGCGTCCTGCCCGTACCGGCCGTAACCCATCGACTGGCGCTGCCATCGAAATCGCGGCCAAGAAAGTTGTCAAGTTCGTTCCAGCCAAAGTGCTGACCGACGCTGTCAACAAGTAAGTCGTAAGCTGTTCCTGAAGCCGCGCCTGATGTTTGTCTGGCGCGGCTTTTTCATGCCTGCCGTTCGGCCCAGCGTTGCTGGCGCCATTGTTGCCGGGCGGCTGCGTCCTTGAAGGTCCAGGCCACCAGACGGCTTTGCTTCTGTCCTTGCCCCATCTCGACGACGCGATGCTCGAGAGCGCCCGCCTTGTTCAGGGCCGCCTGAATGCCAGGCAGGTTGGAGGCTTTGGAGACCAGGCTGGTGAACCACAGCACCTGTTGACCCATCGCCGCGCTTTCGGTCACCAGTTGGCTGACGAAACGTATCTCGCCACCCTCGCACCACAGTTCATTGTTTTGCCCGCCAAAGTTGAGCACAGGCAGTTTGCGCTTGGGGTCGGCCTTGCCCAGCGCCCGCCATTTGCGCTGGCTGCCACGGGTGGCTTCGTCGCGCGAGGCATGGAAGGGCGGGTTGCACAGGGTCAGGTCAAAGCGGTCTTCAGCGCTGAGCAGGCCGAGCAGGATGTGTTTGCGGTTGCTCTGCAGGCGAAGGCCAATGGCCTTGCCCAGCCCATTGGCCTGGACGATGGCCTTGGCCGAGGCCAGTGCGACGGTATCGATGTCCGAGCCTACGAAGCGCCAGCGGTAATCGCTATAGCCGAGCAGCGGGTAGATGCAGTTGGCGCCCACACCGATGTCCAGCGCCTGGATTTTCGCCCCGCGAGGAATTTCGCCGGCGTTGTCGTCGGCCAACAGGTCGGCCAGTGCGTGCAGGTAGTCGGCGCGTCCGGGGATGGGCGGGCACAGGTAGTCTGCCGGTATGTCCCAGTGCTGGATGCCGTACTGGGCCTTGAGCAGGGCCCGGTTGAAAACCCTTACGGCCTCGGGGTCGGCAAAATCAATGCTGGGTTTGCCGTACGGGTTCGTGATCAGGAAACGGCCCAGTTCCGGGCTGCTTTTGATCAGTTGGGGAAAGTCATAGCGGCCCTGATGGCGATTGCGCGGGTGCAGGGTCGGTTTGTTGGGTGTGCTCATGAGGGTGTCCTGTGGAACGCATCGCGGGCAAGCTCGCTCCCACACGGTTGGTTGTCAACCTGTAGAAGCGGGCTTGCCCGCGATGGCATTACGGCGGCGTACTAGCGGTTACAGGCTGGCAATCCGCGCATGCTGCTCGGTGAAGTTGGCCAAGGCCTGCTCGGCTTCAGCCAGCTTGGCGCGTTCCTTGTCGATGACGGCAGGTGGTGCCTTGTCAACGAACGCTGCGTTGGACAGCTTGCCGCCCACGCGCTGGACTTCGCCTTGCAGGCGCTGGATTTCCTTGTTCAGGCGCGCCAGCTCGGCATCCTTGTCGATCAGGCCTGCCATAGGAACCAGTACCTGCAGATCGCCTACCAGTGCGGTAGCGCTCAGTGGTGCCTCGTCCTGCTCGCCCAGCACGGTGAAGGATTCGATCTTCGCCAGCTTCTTCAGCAGCGCTTCGTTTTCCTGCAGGCGGCGCTGGTCTTCGCTGCTGGCGTTCTTCAGGAACAGTTGCAGTGGTTTGCCCGGGCCGATGTTCATTTCGCCACGGATGTTACGCACGCCGAGCATCAGTTCCTTCAGCCACTCGATGTCGCCTTCGGCAGCCGTATCGATGCGGCTGTCGTTGGCCACTGGCCAAGGCTGCAGCATGATCGTCTTGCCTTCAGCACCAACCAGCGGCGCCAGGCGCTGCCAGATTTCCTCGGTGATGAATGGCATGAATGGGTGAGCCAGGCGCAGCGCGACTTCCAGTACCCGTACCAGGGTGCGACGGGTGCCGCGCGCGCGTTCGACAGGCGCGTTTTCGTCCCACAGCACAGGCTTGGACAACTCCAGGTACCAGTCGCAGTACTGGTTCCAGATGAACTCGTACAGCGCTTGAGCTGCCAGGTCGAAACGGAACTGCTCCAACTGACGGGTCACTTCGGCTTCGGTGCGCTGCAGCTGCGAGATGATCCAGCGATCAGCCAGTGACAGTTCGTAGGCTTCGCCGTTCTGGCCGCAGTCTTCGCCCTTGTCCAGCACGTAGCGGGCGGCGTTCCAGATCTTGTTGCAGAAGTTGCGGTAGCCTTCGACGCGGCCCATGTCGAACTTGATGTCGCGGCCAGTGGACGCCAGCGAGCAGAAGGTAAAGCGCAGGGCATCGGTGCCGTAGCTGGCAATACCTTCCGGGAACTCGGCACGGGTCTGCTTGGCGATCTTCTCGGCCAGTTTTGGCTGCATCATGCCGCTGGTGCGTTTTTCCAGCAGGGCATCGAGGGTGATGCCGTCGACGATGTCCAGCGGGTCAAGGACGTTGCCCTTGGACTTGGACATCTTCTGGCCCTGGCCATCGCGCACCAGGCCGTGGACGTAAACGGTCTTGAACGGTACCTGCGGGGTGCCATCCTCGTTCTTCACCAGGTGCATGGTCAGCATGATCATCCGGGCAACCCAGAAGAAAATGATGTCGAAACCGGTGACCAGCACGTCGGTGGAGTGGAACTTCTTCAGGAATTCGGTCTGCTCTGGCCAGCCGAGGGTCGAGAAGGTCCACAGGCCCGAGCTGAACCAGGTGTCGAGTACGTCGTTGTCCTGGTTCAGGACAACCTCGGCGCCCAGGTTGTGCTTGCTGCGCACTTCCTCTTCGCTGCGCCCGACATAGACCTTGCCGGCTTCGTCGTACCAGGCTGGAATGCGGTGGCCCCACCACAGCTGGCGGCTGATACACCAGTCCTGAATGTCACGCATCCAGGAGAAGTACATGTTTTCGTACTGCTTCGGTACGAACTGGATACGGCCATCTTCGACGGCGGCAATGGCCGGCTCGGCCAGGGGCTTGGTCGACACGTACCACTGGTCGGTCAGCCACGGCTCGATGACGGTGCCGGAGCGGTCGCCCTTCGGTACTTTCAGGGCGTGGTCGTCAACGCTGACCAGCAGGCCTGCGGCTTCAAAATCGGCGACGATCTGCTTGCGCGCGACGAAACGGTCGAGGTTGGCGTAGCGGGCAGGCAGGGTGGCATCGATGGATTCGTTGACGCTGCCGTCGAGGTTGAATACCTGGGCTGCCGGCAGCACCATGGCGTTCTTGTCGAAGATGTTCAGCAGTGGCAGGTTGTGACGCTTGCCGACTTCATAGTCGTTGAAGTCGTGGGCCGGGGTGATCTTCACACAGCCGGTGCCGAATTCCGGGTCGCAGTAGTCATCGGCGATGATCGGAATGCGGCGGCCAACCAGTGGCAGCTCGACGAACTTGCCGATCAGGGCCTGGTAGCGCTCATCGTTCGGGTTAACGGCTACGGCGGCGTCGCCCAGCATGGTTTCCGGACGGGTAGTGGCAACGACCAGGTAATCCTTGCCTTCAGCGGTTTTCGCGCCGTCGGCCAGCGGGTAGCGCAGGTTCCACAGGTGGCCTTTCTCGTCGTGGTTTTCCACTTCAAGGTCGGAGATCGCGGTGTGCAGCTTGGTGTCCCAGTTGACCAGGCGCTTGCCGCGGTAGATCAGGCCGTCTTCGTGCAGGCGCACGAAGGCTTCCTTGACCGCTTCGGACAGGCCGTCGTCCATGGTGAAGCGCTCGCGGCTCCAGTCTACCGAGGAGCCCAGGCGGCGGATCTGGCGGCTGATGTTGCCACCGGACTGGTCTTTCCATTCCCAGACCTTTTCCAGGAACTTTTCCCGGCCCAGGTCGTGGCGGCTCTGGCCCTTGGCTTCCAGTTGACGCTCCACCAGCATCTGCGTAGCGATACCGGCATGGTCGGTGCCTGGCTGCCACAGGGTGTCGCGGCCCTGCATGCGGCGGAAACGGATCAGGGCGTCCATGATCGCGTTGTTGAAGCCGTGACCCATGTGCAGGCTGCCGGTGACATTCGGCGGCGGAATCATGATGGTGTACGGCTCGCCCGCACCTTGCGGGGCGAAGTAATTCTCGGACTCCCAGGTCTGGTACCAGGAAGTTTCAATAGCGTGCGGCTGGTAGGTCTTATCCATGCGCGGCGGGACCCTATGGCGTTTATTCGGGAAAGCCGAGAAGTATAACGGGGAATAGGCGCTGGGGCGTAGCCTGAGGTGATGGCAGGAGGCAGAAAACGTCGTTTCACCCATTGCGGGCACGACCGGTATGGCGATCGCAGAGCAATGCGGGCCAACGGCCCGCGGATTTACTCTGGCAACTGGTTCAGCAAACGCTCGAGACGCGCATCCAGCCGACGCTTGATCTCGGTTTCGATGTGCGGAGCGAAGTCATCGATCACGTCCTGCATGATCAGCTGTGCGGCAGCACGCAACTCAACGTCCAGGTGCAGGAGGGTATCCTGTCGCCTGGCCTGAGGGTCAGGTGCTTCCTGTGCCGGTGGCTGAGCGCTTGGCACTTCAGCTTCAAGCGTTGGCACAACCGGTTCGATGGCCTCTTCAAGCAGCAGTGGAATCTGCTCGTTGTGGTCCACGGTTTCGGTCAGCAAGGGTGGTTGCAGGGTATCGTCGCCGAGCAGTTGGCGGATCGACTCAAGGTCATCCAGCAAGTGCGCGGACTTGGAGTGGGGCGTGGGTTTGTCCATCGTCGTCAGAGTCGCTGTAAGCGGTGATCTTGCAGAGCATAGCCCTGTTGTCGGTAGAAACGGAAACTCTCCCGTGTCGCCTGGCGAATCGCGGGGTCTTCGACCACGATTTCAGCGATGCGGGCAAAACGGTCAGCGAAGCCTGGCACCTTCAGGTCGAGGTTGATCAGCAGGTCCTGATGGCTGCCGGGCGTGTCGCCCAGGCCCAATACCACAGTGGCCTCGGGGTCGTCTTCGGCATTGCTGTGCGGTACGAATGCCTCGCCCTTGAAGCGCCAGAGCAGTTCATCCAGTTCGTCGCGCTGGGTGATGTCACTGCAGTTGAGGTAGACCTGGTGGCCGAGGCGCCAGGCTTTCTCGCACAATTTGCAGGCGAACACCAGCCGCGCCGAAAGGGCCGGGCTTGGGAGGATGTAGAAATCGACTTGGCTCATGGTGTGCAGTGCCCGCCGGCTGCGCGTAAGCGGCGCAGCCGGGCAGGGCGGCCTCAGCCGTTGGCGCGATCGAGCAGGTACTGGGTCAGCAATGGAACCGGGCGACCTGTAGCGCCCTTGTCCTTGCCGCCACTGATCCAGGCGGTACCGGCGATATCCAGGTGCGCCCACTCATAGGCCTTGGCAAAGCGCGACAGGAAGCAGCCCGCCGTGATGGTGCCGGCCTTTGGTCCGCCAATGTTGGCGATGTCGGCGAACGGGCTGTCGAGCTGTTCCTGGTACTCGTCGAACAGTGGCAACTGCCAGGCACGGTCGTCGGCGCGTTTGCCTGCTTCGAGCAGTTGCGCGACCAAGGCGTCATTGTTGCCCATCAGGCCCGAGGTATGGCTACCCAGGGCAACGATGCAGGCGCCGGTCAGGGTGGCGATATCGATCACTGCCTGCGGCTTGAAACGCTCGGCGTAGGTCAGGGTGTCGCACAGCACCAGGCGGCCTTCGGCGTCGGTGTTGAGGATCTCGACGGTTTGCCCGCTCATGGTCGTGACAATGTCGCCTGGACGGGTGGCGCCGCCGCTTGGCATGTTCTCGGCGCAGGCCAGCAGGCAGACCAGGTTGATGGGCAGTTGCAGTTCGAGTACGGCATGCAGGGTGCCGAAGACGCTGGCAGCACCGCACATGTCGTACTTCATTTCATCCATGCCGGCGCCAGGCTTGAGGCTGATACCACCGGTGTCGAAGGTGATGCCCTTGCCCACCAGCACGAACGGCTTCTCGCTTTTCTTGCCGCCCTGGTAGTTGAGCACGATCAGTCGCGGTGGCTGGTCGCTGCCCTGGCCCACGGCGACAAAGGCCCCCATGCCCAGTTCCTTGAGCTTCTTCTCGTCGTGGATTTCGACCTTGAGGTTCTTGTGAGCCTTGCCCAGTGCCTTGGCTTCGTCCGCCAGAAAGCTTGGGTGGCACAGGTTGGGTGGCAGGTTGCCAAGGTCACGGGTGTAGCTCATGCCGCTGGCAATCGCACTGGCGTGCTTGACCGCGCGCTCGGTCTCGGCCTGGGTGGCCTTGTCGGTGAGCAGGGTGATTTTCTTCAGCGCCCGAGGCTCGGCTTTCTTGCTCTTGAAGCGGTCGAAGACATATTCGCCGTCGAGCAGGGTTTCGGCCAGCAGGCGGGTTTTTTCGTAAGGGGCATCACGGCCAGTGACCGCTACATCGTCCAGCGCCAGCACGGCATCGCTGCCGCCCAGGCCCTTGAGCACGTTCAGTACGCTGGAAACGACTTTGCGCCAGCTGCGATCACCCAGTTCGGCGTCTTTGCCGGTGCCGACCAGCAACAGGCGCTCGGCCTTCAGGCCAGGCAGGCTTTGCAGCAGCAGCGTCTGGCCCACCTTGCCGGCCAGGTCGCCGCGCTTGAGCAGTGCGCTCAGGGCGCCGTCGGTCGCGTCGTCGATGCCTTTGGCGGTGGTGCCGAGTTTGCGGCCTTCACCGACAGCCAGTACCAGGGTTGCGGTCTTCAACGATGCTGCGGCTACACTTTTTACAACCAATTCCATGTCAGGGTCCCCAATGATCGGTCTGTGCGCTGTCTGTGCAGGCGCTTGGAGCGGCCTGGCGGCGCATCTGCGTGCCAGTGATAAAGCCGCCAGTTTGAGCCTGCTGCGCCCAGCCTGACAACCCCGAGATGACGCTTTGCGTACGCCAAGTGACAGGCACGGCCAATCACAGGATAATGCGCCAACTTTTTTGCCGGTTTCACGTCTGCAGCGTGCATCCGGTGCGACTGCTACGTTTCCCTTGTTCGGCTGTTTGAGCCTGACAACCCAGGAGTGTCTGGTTTGATCGTCTTTCGTTATCTGTCTCGCGAGGTCATGCTGACCTTGAGTGCCGTCAGCGCCGTGCTGCTGGTTATCATCATGAGCGGGCGCTTCATCAAGTACCTGGCTCAGGCCGCACAGGGCCTGCTCGACCCGAGCGTATTGTTCATGATCATGGGGTTCCGCTTGCCGGGTTTCCTGCAACTGATCCTGCCGCTGGGCCTGTTTCTGGGCATTTTGCTGGCATACGGCCGGCTCTACCTGGAAAGCGAGATGACCGTGCTCGCCGCCACCGGGATGAGCCAGCAGCGCCTGCTGGCGATGACCATGGCTCCGGCCTTGCTGGTGGCCTTGCTGGTGGCCTGGTTGAGCCTGGGCCTTGCGCCTCAGGGCGTTGCGCGGGTGGCACAGATCATCAATGAACAGGACGCCTTGACCGAGTTCGACACCTTGGTTCCGGGACGCTTCCAGACCCTGCGTGACGGTTCACGTGTTACCTATAGCGAGCAGCTATCCGATAACCGTGAGAATCTGGGCGGGGTGTTCATTTCCGAGAAACGCGTCTCCCAGGACAAGAGCAAGGACCGCGGTCCTTCTGTGCTGGTGGCCGAGAAGGGGCGTCAGGAAGTGCAGGCGGATGGCAATCGTTACCTGATCCTGGAAAACGGCTACCGCTATGACGGTAATCCGGGGCAGGCCGATTACCGCATCATCAAGTACGACACCTACGGGGTGCTGTTGCCCAAGCCGGAAGTCAGCGAGGAAGTGACTGATCGGGAAGCAATCCCGACGTCGACGTTGCTGGGTGCCAAGACCCTGCGCGAGCGCTCCGAGTTGCAATGGCGGATTTCGTTGCCATTGCTGGTGTTTGTCGTGACCGTGCTGGCCGTGCCGCTGTCGCGCGTCAATCCGCGGCAAGGACGTTTCCTCAAGCTGCTGCCGGCGATTCTTTTGTATATGGCGTATCTGACAATGTTGATCGCTGCGCGTGGTGCCCTGGAAAAAGGCAAGCTGCCGATCGCCTTGGGGCTTTGGTGGGTGCATGGCTTGTTCCTGCTCATCGGCCTTGGGTTGATGTACTGGGAGCCGTTGAAGCTCAAGCGTGCTGCCCGCCGTGCGGAGGTGGCCCGTGGTTAAACTCGACCGTTACATCGGCAAGAGTGTGTTCCTGGCAATTATTGCCGTACTGGGGATCATTCTCGGCCTGGCCTCGCTGTTTGCCTACATTGATGAAATGAGCGACATCAGCAACACCTATACCCTGATGGATGCGGCTAGTTTTGTGCTGTTGACCGCGCCGCGTCGGCTCTACGACATGCTGCCGATGGCAGCACTGATCGGTTGCCTGATCGGTCTCGGCAGCTTGGCCAGCAGCAGTGAGCTGACCATCATGCGCGCGGCTGGCGTGTCTATTGGCCGTATCGTCTGGGCAGTCATGAAGCCGATGCTGGTGCTGATGCTGGTCGGCGTGCTGATTGGTGAGTACCTGGCCCCGGTCACCGAAAACAAGGCCCAGGCCGAGCGCTCCCTGGCGCAGGGCGGTGGTGAGGCGCAGTCTTCCAAGCGCGGTATGTGGCATCGTCAGGGTGATGAGTTTGTCCACATCAACAGCGTTCAGCCCAACGGCCTTTTGTATGGCGTAACGCGCTACCGCTTCGACAGCGAGCGCCGCATGCTGACGTCCAGCTTTGCGCGCAAGGCCCAGTATCAGAACGATCACTGGTTGCTCAGTGGCGTCACCACCACGCACTTCCGCGGCGACAGCACTGAAGTGCTCAAGAGCCCCGAGGAGCGTTGGGATGTGGCGGTTACCCCTGAGTTGTTGAATACGGTGGTCGTTGCCCCGGACTCGCTCTCTATTTCCGGGTTGTGGGACTACATTCACTACCTGTCCGACCAGGGCTTGAACAACGCTCGCTACTGGTTGGCGTTCTGGACCAAGGTGATGCAGCCGATTGTGACGGCGGCGCTGGTGCTCATGGCGGTGTCGTTCATCTTTGGCCCGTTGCGTTCGGTGACCTTGGGGCAGCGGGTGTTTACCGGCGTGCTGGTGGGGTTCGCCTTCCGGATTGCCCAGGACCTGCTGGGGCCATCCAGCCAGGTGTTCGGTTTCCCGCCATTGCTGGCGGTGCTGATTCCGGCAGGCATCTGCACGTTGACAGGCGTATGGCTGTTGCGCAGGGCTGGTTAAGTCAAACGCGTATGAAAAAGCCGACCCTAGGGTCGGCTTTTTCATGGGCGACTGATCAGGTTTTCAGCGCTCAGGCTTTTTCCTTGCCCTTCTTGGGGATGCGCACCAGCTGACTGTCGGAATACATGTCATGCCAGCTGCGCTTTTGTTTGTCGATCAATACCCAGAAGAAACCCAGGCCCAGGCACAGCCAGGAGGCGATGGAGACAACAAAGCGCAACAGTGCCTGCCACAGGCCGATGGCGCTGCCATCAGCATTTTGTACGCGAATCCCCCAGACCTGCATCCCCAAGGTCTGTCCACCGTGGGTCCAGAATTTGGCGAAGAAGCCAAACAGCATGAACACCAGAATGGTCGACAGCAGCGGGTCGGTGTCCAGGGCGCCAGCATCGGTCAGTTCGCGCATCCGCGCTTCACCGATGAAGGCCATCATGATCATCTTGTAGACCAGGGTGGTGACCATTAGCAGCGCTGTACACAGCAGGAAATCGTAGAACATTGCCGCAAGGCGACGTCCCAGGCCGACGGCTGGGAAATCGCCCTGAGGCTTCAACAGGTGCTTGGGCATACAAGAAGCCCTCCTTGCGCAAAACGCCCATTCTACGGAATAACAGGCACAAAAAAGCCCCTGCTGTTGCCAGCAGGGGCTTTTTATCGGGAAATCAATTTTCCGCGATAACTTCGTCAGCCTGCATGCCTTTTTGGCCCTGCACGGCGATGAAGGTAACTTTCTGGCCTTCTTTCAGGCTCTTGAAGCCGTTGCCCTGAATAGCGCGGAAGTGTACGAACAGATCCGGACCGCTTTCTGGAGTGATGAAACCAAAACCTTTTTCGTCGTTAAACCACTTGACGGTACCGCTCTGACGAGTCGACATAGCTTATTTCCTTTGGAACTTAGAATTAGTAACAGCTTCTTTCAAATGAAAGAGTACTGGGCTGGGTTGCAGGAAAGTAAGAGACGTCGAACGGGTTGTAGCAAATCTCAGAGCTACTGCCCAGGTCACGAACCATAGCGACCCATGCAAACACAGTGAACAGACAATACGCTAACTTTGAAGACAAAAACAAGCCCTGAAAAGCGCCGGATTTTGACCTTTTTAGCCGCTGCTTGGGCGATTTTTTCTGGCGCATTCCAAGCGGTTTTTCGGCTGTGTTCAGATGTTGTGAAACGCGTTCGGTTACGAAAATCTCGAACGCGTTTCGTCACGCTTCTGGGCGGGTATCAGCCGCGGTAGTAGCGTTGGGCAACAAAAGGCATCTTGCTGACTTTCATCGCTACGCGTTTGCCACGCACGATGGCCCACACAGGGGTATCCAGAGCGGCATGGGCAGTGTCCAGGTAGCCCATGGCTACAGGGGCGCTCAGGCTCGGGCCGAACCCACCGCTGCAGACACGGCCAATGACGCTGCCGGCTTCATCGACGATCTCGGCGTCCTCGCGGACAGGTGTGCGCTCTTGGGGCAGCAGGCCGACCCGCTTGCGTGCAACACCGTCTTGCTGCTGAGCGAAGATCCGCTCGGCACCCGGGAAGCCGCCCGCACGCGCGCCATCGGCACGGCGTACTTTGGAGATGGCCCAGAGCAGGCTGGCCTCGATGGGGGTGGTTTGCGCGTTCATGTCGTGGCCATACAGGCACAGGCCGGCTTCCAGGCGCAGTGAGTCGCGCGCACCCAGGCCGATCGGCGCCACTTCCGGCTCAGCCAGCAGGCGACGTGCCAGGGCGTCGGCATTGGCCGCCGGTACGGAAATTTCAAAGCCGTCTTCACCGGTATAGCCGGATCGGCTGACGTAGCAGTCCACACCCAGCAACTGCACGCTGGTGAACTGCATGAAGGTCATGCCCGCGACTTCGGGAGCCAGACGCTCGAGTACCTTGACTGCCGCCGGGCCCTGCAGGGCCAGCAGGGCGCGTTCCTCAAACAGGGGCTGGATTTCGCACTGGTTGCCGATGTGCTGGCGCAGGTGCGCCAGGTCCTGCTCCTTGCAGGCCGCATTGACCACCAGGAACAAGGTGTCGTTGCCCAGGTTGGCGACCATCAGGTCGTCGAGGATACCGCCCTGTTCGTTGGTGAACATGGCGTAGCGCTGCATGCCTACCGGCAAGTCGATGATGTCCACCGGCACAAGGCTTTCCAGTGCCTTGGCGGCTTCACTGCCCGTCAGGCGGATCTGGCCCATGTGCGAGACATCGAACAACCCGGCCTGTTCACGGCTGTGCAGGTGCTCTTTCATCACCCCCATTGGGTACTGCACGGGCATGTCGTAGCCAGCGAAGGGCACCATGCGTGCGCCCAGTTCCAGGTGCAGGGCATGCAGTGGGGTGGTGTGCAGTGTTTCGGTGGACATTGATGACTCCTTGGGACTTGAGAAGGGGTGTCAGCATTCGATGATGTTGACGGCCAGACCGCCGCGGGCGGTCTCCTTGTATTTGCTTTTCATGTCGGCGCCGGTCTGGCGCATGGTACGGATAACTTTGTCGAGCGAGACGAAATGCTGCCCGTCGCCACGCAAGGCCATGCGTACCGCATTGATCGCCTTGACCGAGCCCATGGCATTGCGTTCGATGCACGGCACCTGAACCAGCCCGCCGATGGGGTCACAGGTCAGGCCGAGGTTGTGTTCCATGCCGATTTCGGCGGCGTTCTCGACTTGCTGCACACTGCCGCCCATCACTTCGCAGAGGGCACCGGCGGCCATCGAGCAGGCCACACCGACCTCGCCCTGGCAGCCGACTTCGGCGCCGGAGATCGACGCGTTTTCCTTGTAGAGAATGCCAATGGCTGCGGCGGTGAGCAGAAACCGCACAACGCCGTCTTCGTTAGCACCCGGGATAAAGCGCATGTAGTAGTGCAGCACTGCCGGAACGATGCCGGCGGCACCGTTGGTCGGTGCGGTAACCACGCGTCCGCCAAAGGCGTTTTCCTCGTTGACCGCCAGTGCATAGAGGTTGACCCAGTCGAGCACCGAGAGCGCATCACGCAGGTTCGCTTCCGGGTGCTGGCACAATTGGCGGTACAGCGCGGCGGCCCGGCGCTTGACCTTGAGCCCACCCGGCAGGATGCCTTCATTGCGACAGCCAGCGGCCACGCAGTCCTGCATCACCTGCCAGATTCGCAGCAGGCCGCTGCGGGTTTCGCTTTCCGGGCGCCAGGCGGCCTCGTTGGCCAGCATGACCTGGCTGATCGAGAGGTTCTGTGTGGTGCAATGGCTGAGCAGTTCCTTGGCAGTCTTGAACGGCAATGGCAGCACCGTGCGGTCCTCGACGATGCGGTCGGCCCCGGCTGCATCATCATCCACGACAAAGCCGCCACCGACCGAGTAGTACTCGCGGCTGCGAATTTGCAACCCGGCAGCGTCGAAGGCGCGAAAGATCATGCCGTTGGGATGGTAAGGCAGCGGTTTGCGAATCATCGCCAGGTGCTGCTTTTCAATGAACGCGATGCTGTGTTCACCCAGCAGTTTCAGCTGTCCGCTGCTGCGGATGGCCTGCAAGCGAGCAGGAATGGTTTCGGTATCGACGCTGTCGGGATGCTCGCCTTCCAGGCCGAGCAAAACCGCCTTGTCGCTGCCGTGGCCCTTGCCGGTGGCGCCGAGCGAGCCGTGCAGTTCGACTTTGACGCTGGCGGTGGCGCCCAGCAGGTGATCGCGGCGTAACCCTTCGGCGAAGCGCGCAGCGGCACGCATCGGGCCGACGGTGTGGGAACTGGAGGGGCCGATGCCAATCTTGAACAGGTCGAAGACGCTTAGTGACATGGTCGTGCCCTCAGGGGTGGGACGGTTGCAGGAGCCGGTTGTGCCGGCTCCTGCCGTTCAGGCATCAGGCGTCCTGATAGCTCTCGATCGACGGGCAAGCGCAGACCAGGTTACGGTCGCCGAACACGTTGTCGACCCGGCCAACCGGCGGCCAGTACTTGGCTTCGATCAGCGTTGGCAGTGGGTACACCGCCTGTTCGCGGCTGTAGCCATGTGCCCATTCACCCACCAGTTCGGCCGCTGTGTGTGGCGCGTTCTTCAGCGGGTTGTCGTCCTTGTCCAGGCTGCCATTTTCTACCGCGCGGATCTCTTCTCGGATGCAGATCATCGCGTTGCAGAAGCGGTCCAGTTCTTCCTTGGACTCACTCTCGGTAGGCTCGATCATCAACGTGCCGGCTACCGGGAAGGACATGGTCGGTGCGTGGAAGCCGAAGTCGATCAGGCGCTTGGCCACATCGTCAACGCTGATACCGCTGCTGTCCTTGAGTGGGCGCAGGTCGAGGATGCATTCATGGGCAACCAGGCCATTGCTGCCGGTGTACAACACAGGATAGTGCTCTTCCAGGCGACGGGCGATGTAGTTGGCGTTGAGGATCGCCATTTGCGAGGCGCGTTTGAGGCCGGCGCCGCCCATCATGCGAATGTACATCCAGGTGATCGGCAGAATGCTCGCGCTGCCGAACGGTGCGGCACAGACCGCGCCTTCCTTGCGCGCCATGTGCCCGTGGCCTGGCAGGAACGGTGCCAGGTGGGCCTTGACGCCAATCGGACCAACGCCCGGGCCGCCACCGCCGTGCGGGATGCAGAAGGTCTTGTGCAGGTTCAGGTGCGACACGTCGCCACCGAACTTGCCAGGGGCGCACAGGCCGACCATCGCGTTCATGTTGGCGCCGTCGATGTACACCTGGCCGCCGTTGTCATGAATGATTGCACAGATCTCGCCAATGGCTTCCTCGAACACGCCGTGGGTCGACGGGTAAGTGATCATCAGCGCGGCGAGGTGTTCGCGGTGCTCGATGGCCTTGGCGCGCAGGTCGTCGATATCGACGTTGCCGCGGGCGTCACAGGCAGTGACGACCACGCGCATACCGGCCATGTGCGCAGTGGCTGGGTTGGTACCGTGGGCCGACGACGGGATCAGGCAGATGTCACGACGATCGTCGCCACGGCTCTGGTGGTAGGCGCGAATGGCCAACAGGCCAGCGTACTCGCCCTGAGAGCCGGCGTTAGGCTGCAGCGATACTGCGTCGTAACCGGTGGCAGCGCAGAGCATGGCCTCCAGCTCGTCGGTCAGTTGCTGGTAACCCTGGCTTTGTTCGGCCGGGGCAAAGGGATGCAGGTTGCCGAACTCTGCCCAGGTGATCGGAATCATTTCGCTGGCAGCGTTGAGCTTCATGGTGCAGGAGCCCAGCGGAATCATGGTGCGGTCCAGCGCCAGGTCCTTGTCGGCCAGCTTGCGCAGGTAACGCATCAGCTCGGTTTCGCTGTGGTAGCGGTTGAACACCGGGTGCTCGAGGATCGCTGACTGGCGCAGCAGTGCTGTTGGCAGGCGCGATTCGACGCGGGCTGCCAGTGCGGCGAAGTCTGGCAGTGCCTGGCCGTTGGCAAACAGCGCCCAGAGTGTTTCAACATCGGCCTGACGGCTGGTTTCATCCAGCGACAGGCCCAGGCGCTGGGCGTCGATCTGGCGCAGGTTCAGCTGTTGGGCGCGGGCGCGCTCATGCAGCGCAGCGGTGTTGCTGCCGGTGGCCAGGGTGAGGGTGTCGAAGAAGCTCTGTGGCTCGACGGTGACACCCAGTGCCTGCAAGCCGGCAGCGAGGATGGCGGTCAACTGGTGGGTGCGCTCGGCGATCTGCTTCAGGCCTTGTGGGCCATGATAGACCGCGTACATGCTGGCGATGTTGGCCAGCAGTACCTGAGCGGTGCAGATGTTGCTGGTGGCCTTCTCGCGGCGAATGTGCTGCTCGCGGGTTTGCATGGCCAGGCGCAGTGCGGTCTTGCCGAAGCGATCGATGGACACACCGACCAAGCGGCCTGGCATGTCGCGCTTGAAGGCGTCGCGGGTGGAGAAGTAGGCGGCGTGCGGGCCGCCGAAGCCCAGCGGAACACCAAAGCGCTGGGCGCTGCCGATGGCCACGTCGGCACCGAATTCGCCTGGTGGCGTCAGCAGGGTCAGGGCCAGCAGGTCAGCGGCAACCGCGACCAGGGCATTGGCGGCGTGGAAGCGTTCGGTCAGCTCGCGGTAGTCGAAGACCTCACCGTTGCTGGCCGGGTACTGCAGCAGAGCGCCGAAGAACGCGCTGACGTCGCTCAGCTCGCGCTCGTCGCCAACCACCACGTCGATACCCAGCGGTTCGGCGCGGGTGCGCAGTACGTCGAGGGTCTGTGGGTGGCAATGCACGGAGGCGAAGAAGGCATGGCTGCCTTTGTTCTTGCTCAGGCGCTTGCAGAAGGTCATGGCTTCGGCAGCAGCGGTGGCTTCATCGAGCAACGAGGCGTTGGCAATCGGCAGGCCGGTCAGGTCGCTGATCAGGGTCTGGAAGTTCAGCAGGGCTTCCAGGCGGCCTTGGGAAATTTCGGGTTGGTACGGGGTGTAGGCGGTGTACCAGGCCGGGTTTTCCAGCAGGTTGCGCAGGATCGGCGCAGGGGTATGGCAGTTGTAGTAGCCCTGGCCAATGAAGGTCTTGAACAGTTGGTTCTTGCTGGCGATGGCCTTGAGTGCCGCCAGTGCGTCTGCTTCGCTCTGGCCTGCGCCAGCATCGAGCACGCTGGTGCCCTTGATGCTGTCGGGAATCACGCTGGCGCTCATGGCGTCCAGCGAATCAAAGCCCAGGGTGGCAAGCATGCTCTGCTCGTCGCTCTGGCGTGGGCCGATGTGCCGGGCGATGAATTCGTTGGCAGTGCCGAGGTTGATAGTCATGGCGGCTCCTCAGGCGTCGGCGCTGGCTTTGATCAGGCGGTCGTAGGCGTCCTGGTCGAGCAGTTGCCCGACGGCGCTGGCATCGGCCGGGATGAAGCGGAAGAACCAGCCTGCGCCCAGTGGGTCTTCGTTGACCAGCTCAGGGCTGTCTTCCAGGCCGTCGTTGACGGCAACGACTTCGCCGTCGAGTGGCATGTAGACACCACTGGCGGCCTTGACCGACTCGACGGTAGACGCTTCGGCGCCTTTTTCGTAGTGCTGCAGTTCCGGCAGTTGCACATAGACCACATCGCCCAGCGCGTTCTGGGCGAACGCGGTGATGCCAACCGTGACGCTGCCGTCAGCTTCGACACGCAGCCATTCGTGATCTTCGGTAAAACGCAACTCGCTCATGGGAATTCCTCGGGGGACGCGGTGACGGGCCGGTTACGCAACCAGGCCTAGGACTGGTAACTCCTTAGCAATTTTGTGGCCACTTCTATAATTTTCTTTTAAATCAATGACTTATGATTTTTCATGAATGCGAGATGACACGGCTGTAACGAAATCGCTACAGTCGGGGTGCGAGAAAAAAGCTCAAAGGGATCAAAACCTTGCGGTGTAGCGCAAAAACCGTGCTGTATCGAAATCGTTACGCCGTAGCGTTTTCAGTACGCTGAATGTCGCTTTCAGTGCTTTCCGGGGATGCCGTACTTGCGCAGGCGATGGGCGATGGCCGTGTGAGAGGTCTGCAGGCGGTTGGCCAACTGCCGGGTGGAAGGGTAGGTGGCATAGAGTTTTTCCAGCAGGCTGCGTTCGAAGTCTTCCACGGCCTGTTCCAGGCTGGTCACTTCACCATCCTGTTCGCGGGCCACAGAGGTGCCGGCGATGTCCAGGTCGCCAATGTCCACCAGGCTGCTTTCGCAGATCGCGGCGGCGCGGAAGATCACGTTCTGCAATTGCCGCACGTTGCCAGGCCAGTGGTTGCTGAGCAGGGCAGGGTACGTTCCGGGGGCCAGACGGCAGAGCGGACGCTGGATCTGGGTGCAGGCCTGTTGCATGAAATAGCGGGCCAGCAACAGGATGTCCTGGCCGCGCTCGCGCAGTGGCGGTACTTGCAGGTTCAGCACGTTCAGGCGGTAGAACAGGTCTTCGCGAAAGGTACCCTCGGCGACCATTTTCTCCAGATTGCGGTGGGTGGCGCTGAGGATCCGCACGTTGACCTTGACCTCACGGTCGCCGCCCACCCGGCGAAAGCTGCCATCGCTGAGAAACCGCAGCAGCTTGGCTTGCAGGTAGGGCGACATTTCGCCGATCTCGTCGAGAAACACCGTGCCTTGGTTGGCCAGTTCCATCAGCCCCGGCTTGCCGCCACGCTGCGCACCTGTAAAGGCCCCGGGGGCATAGCCGAACAGTTCGCTCTCGGCAAGGTTCTCCGGCAGGGCTGCACAGTTCAGGGCCAGGAACGGTGCAGTGTGTCGGCTGCTGATGGCATGGCAGGCGCGGGCCACCAGCTCTTTGCCGGTACCGGTTTCGCCATGGATCAGCAGCGGGGCATCCAGGGTGGCGACCCGCAGTGCGCGGGCCTTGAGTGTACGTATCGGCGGTGAGTCACCGAGCAGCGCATCGAAGCCTTCGGCGTGGTCGTGATGCAGGGCCGACAGGCGCTCACCGATACGGTTGGGTTGGTACAGGGTCAGCAGGGCACCGGCATTGGTGATCGGGGTGGCGTCGAGTAGCAGGCTCTGGCCGTTGAGGACCATTTCACGCATGGGCAAGCGAAAACCGTTTTCGAGCAAGGCATCGAGCAGGCCGGGGTCGCCGAAAAACTCCCCCACCGAGCGCCCCGCCGGCTCCTGGCCGCAGAGCGCAATCAGCGCCGGATTTGCCAGCAGGACAGTACCTGCACTGTCCAGTGCCAGCACCGGGTCGCTCATTGCCGCCAGCAGTGCATCGAGCTGCAAGTGCCGACGCTGGCCGGGGAGAATGTCGACGACCTTCACCGTTTGCACGCCGCGTACATTGAGCAGGGCGTCGTGCAACTCCTCGAGTACATCGGGACTCAAGGTCGGCGCATCGATGTAGACGTTGGGCGGCACCATTTCCACGGCATCCAGGTTCAGATGACGGGCACCGAGCAGGGCCAGGACTTCCTGGGTGATACCGACGCGGTCGATGAAGCTGACGTGGATGCGCATGGGGCGTTAACGGGTCTGTACTGCCGGGGGAGGCTAGTATGCCTTGCGCCTGCGATACGGTCGAATCGCTGGCAGGTGTGTGCCCGTTACCACGCTGGCGATGAGGCCCTGACGGCTAGCCGAGATGTTCCGGTTTGATCGGGTCTCCGGGTTTTACGTCGAGCTGTCGGCGCACGTCTTCGAACACCTGGTCGTAGTAACTGTGCATTGAGCCGATGCCTGCGGTTTTGGGCATGCCGTATTGTTGGGCGATGCGTGTTGCATGGCGGGCAAAATCGAACGCCTGATCTTTGGGCAGGAAGAACGGCTCCTTCAAGGTATTGCCCTCGATTGTGCCGTGAAGGGTAAAGAGCATGCCTTTGCCTTCCTTGGGGTCGTGCGTGACTTCATAGTCAAGACACAGGTTGTAGCTGTAGTCATCCTTGTTCAGCGCATGGCGCTCAAAATGCAAATGACCGGGTTCAAACTTGGCCATGGTGTGCTCCTTTGGGGTTAGAACTGACGGGCGCGCACGCCCGTCACACGGGTCAAAGGTAGCGGATACCTGCTGAGGCCGTGCTGACGCGAGTGCCTGCAGTACCTTTGACGATGTCTTCAATGTCGGCCAACGATCCGATGACCGCCACTTTGCCGGTGTTGCGTGCAAAATCGCAAGCTGCCTGCACCTTTGGTCCCATAGAGCCGGCGGCAAAGCCGAGCTTTTCCAGTTCGTCCGGGTGCGCCTGGGCGATTGCTTTCTGGGTAGGCTTGCCGTAGTCGATGAACGCCGCACTCACATCTGTAGCGATCACCAACAGGTCCGCTTCCAGTTGTTCAGCCAACAGGGCCGAGCACAGGTCCTTGTCGATCACCGCCTCGATACCCTGGAGCTTGCCGTTGGCATCGTACATCGTTGGAATGCCGCCCCCACCGGCACAGATCACGATGCTGCTCTTTTCCAACAGCCATTTGATCGGGCGAATTTCAAAGATGCGCTTGGGTTTTGGGCTGGCGACCACGCGCCGGTACTTGTCGCCGTCCGGGGCGATGGCCCAGCCTTTCTCCTTGGCCAGGCGCTCGGCGTCTTCCTTGCTGTAGACCGGGCCGATCGGTTTGCTCGGATGCTTGAACGCCGGGTCATTGGCATCAACTTCGACCTGGGTAAGCAAGGTGGCGAAGGGCACTTCGAAATCCAGCAGATTGCCCAGTTCCTGTTCGATCATGTAACCGATCATGCCCTCGGTTTCGGCACCGAGCACATCCAGCGGATAGGGGGAAAGCGACGTGTAAGCCGCCGCCTGCAGCGACAGCAGGCCCACTTGCGGGCCATTACCGTGAGCGATGACCAACTGGTTGCCGGGGTGAACCTTGGCGATCTGTTCGGTGGCAATCCGGATATTGGTGCGCTGGTTGTCCGCAGTCATTGGTTCGCCACGGCGCAGCAGAGCGTTACCGCCCAATGCAATAACGATACGCATGGTGATGTCCTTTTAGCGAAAGGGGAGGAAGCATGTTGGCTGTTTGGCAACCGTCACGTTCGGGGGCAGGCAGCGCTGCCCCCGCACGTGCTTAAGGCCGAGGGCCTACAGGTCTGCCAGGGTCGACACCAGGATTGCCTTGATGGTGTGCATGCGGTTTTCCGCTTGCTCAAAGGCAATACAGGCTGGCGACTCGAAGACGTCGTCGGTCACTTCGATGCCGTTTGCCAGGTGCGGGTACTGCTCGGCGATCTGCTTGCCGACCTTGGTGTCGGCGTTGTGGAAGGCCGGCAGGCAATGCATGAACTTGGTCCGTGGGTTGCCAGTGGCTTTCATCAGTTCGGCGTTGACCTGATACGGCAGCAGTTGCTGGATGCGTTCGCCCCAGGCTTCGACGGGCTCACCCATCGACACCCAGACGTCGGTGTGGACAAAGTCGACGCCCTTGACCGCCGCTTTCGGGTCTTCGGTGAGGGTGATACGTGCACCACTTTCCTCGGCGAATTTCTTGCAGCGAGCCACCAGGTCATCATGTGGCCACAGGGCTTTGGGCGCGGCAATGCGCACATCCATGCCCAGTTTGGCGCCGATCAACAGCAGCGAGTTGCCCATGTTGTTGCGGGCATCGCCCAGGTAGGCGTAGCTGATGTCGTGCAGCGGTTTATCGCTGTTCTCACGCATGGTCAGTACGTCGGCGATCATCTGGGTCGGGTGATACTCGTCGGTCAGGCCGTTGAACACCGGTACGCCGGCGTACTTGGCCAGTTCTTCGACGATCTCCTGCTTGAAGCCACGGTACTCGATGGCATCGTACATGCGCCCGAGCACGCGGGCGGTGTCCTTCATGCTTTCCTTGTGGCCGATCTGCGAGGAGTTGGGGTCGATGTAGGTCACGTTGGCGCCCTGGTCGTAGGCGGCCACTTCAAAGGCGCAGCGCGTGCGGGTCGAGGTTTTCTCGAAGATCAGCGCAATGTTGTTGCCTTTGAGGTGCTGCTGTTCGGTACCGGTGTACTTGGCGCGCTTCAGGTCGCGTGACAGGTCGAGCAGGTAGCGCAACTCGCGTGTGGTGTGGTGTTCCAGGCTCAGCAGGTTACGGTTGTGGATGTTGAACGCCATGATGATTCTCCTTGGATTCGGTGATCGGCCCGGCCAACGCCGGGTAGGCGTGGCCGGGGTGATGGTCGTTTAGTAATCGATCGGGTCACGTACGATTGGGCAGGTCATGCAGTGGCCGCCGCCACGGCCACGGCCCAGCTCGCCAGCGCTGATGGTGATGACTTCGACACCGGCCTTGCGCAGCAGGGTGTTGGTGTAGGTGTTACGGTCATAGCCAATGACCACACCAGGCTCCAGGGCCACCACGTTGTTGCCGTCGTCCCACTGTTCGCGCTCGGCAGCGAAGCTGTTGCCACCGGTTTCCACAACGCGCAGTGCTTTCAGGTTCAAGGATTCGGCTACGACATCAAGGAAGGATTTGTTCTCCCTTCGTACGTCCAGGCCGTAGCTGTTCTTGGTGTCTGGACGGATGATGAACGGGATGATTTCCTTGACCACTTCCGGGAAGACCGTGACCAGGTCGCGGTCGCAGAAGCTGAACACAGTGTCCAGGTGCATCGCCGCACGGGATTTCGGCAGGCCGGCGACCACGATTTTCTCTGCGGCGCCCTTGGCGAACAGCGATTGCGCGAGTTGGCCGATTGCTTGGCGCGACGTACGCTCACCCATGCCGATCAGAACCACGCCGTTGCCGATCGGCATCACATCGCCGCCTTCCAGCGTTGCCTGGCCATGGTCCTTGTCCGGGTCGCCGTACCAGATTTCAAAGTCGGCGTTGATAAACTCCGGGTGGAACTTGTAGATGGCGGTGGTCAGCAAGGTTTCCTGGCGTCGGGCCGGCCAGTACATCGGGTTCAGTGTCACGCCGCCGTAGATCCAGCAGGTGGTGTCCCGGGTGAACTGGGTATTGGGCAGCGGTGGCAGCAGGAAGCTGGAGTGGCCGAGGTAGTCGCGGTACATCTTGATGACGCTGGCGCCTTCACTTTCTGGCAGGTCTTCACCGGCCACGCCGCCGATCAGGAATTCGGCCAGCTTGCGGGGCTCCAGGCTTTCCAGCCAGCCGCGCACTTCATTGGTCAGGCCGACGCCGACGGTGTCCGGGGTGATCTTGCGGTCGAGAATCCACTTCAGGGCTTCGGGGTTCTGAATGGTTTCGGTCAACAGGTTGTGCATTTCCAGCACTTCAACACCGCGCTCACGCATCTTGGTGACGAAGTCGAAGTGATCACGCTTGGCCTGGTTGACCCAGATGACGTCATCGAACAGCAACTCGTCGCAGTTGCTCGGCGTCAGGCGCTGATGCGCCAGGCCGGGGGAGCAAACCATCACTTTGCGCAGTTTGCCGGCTTCGGAATGTACGCCGTACTTAACTTTTTCCGTGGACATGGCTTATTTCCTCCAAGTTGCGAATACGGGGGTTACAGAGTCAGGAAGCCGTCATACAGGCCGTAGGCTGCCACCAGGGCGCCGACGATCACGGCGGCGAAAATCAACTTCTCCACGTTGGTAAAAATGGGTTGGCCGACTTCACGCTTGGCCTTGGCGAACAGAATCACGCCGGGGGCATAGAGCAACGCCGAGAGCAGCAGGTACTTGACGCCGCCGGCGTACAGCAGCCAGATCGCGTAGATCAAGGCAATCCCACCGATGAACAGATCCTTCTTGCGCTCGGCCAAGGCTTGCTCATAGGTTTCATTGCGTACCGCCAGCAGCACGGCATAGGCTGCCGACCACAGGTAAGGCACCAGGATCATCGAGGTGGCGAGGTAGATCAGCTTCAGGTAGGTGCTGGCAGAGAACAGGGTGATGACCAGGAAAATCTGCACCATGGCATTGGTTAGCCACAGGGCATTGGCCGGTACCTGCTTGGCGTTCTCACGGCGCAGGAATTCCGGCATGGTGTGGTCCTTGGCCGCTGCGAACATGATTTCGGCGCACAGCAACACCCAGGACAGCAGCGCGCCCAGCAGCGAGATGACCAGGCCTACACTGATCAACACCGCGCCCCAGTGACCGACCACGTGCTCAAGCACCGCCGCCATCGACGGGTTTTGCAACTTGGCCAGTTCGGGCTGCGTCATGATGCCTAGCGACAGCACGTTGACCAGCACCAGGAAGAGCAGCACGGTAATGAAACCGAGGACCGTGGCCTTGCCCACGTCCGAGCGTTTTTCTGCCCGCGCCGAGAAGATGCTCGCGCCTTCGATACCGATGAACACCCAGACGGTGACCAGCATCATGTTGCGCACCTGGTTCATCACGCTGCCCAGGTCCGGGTTCATGCGGCCCCAGATGTCAGCGGTGAAAATGTCCAATTTGAAGGCAAAGAGGGTGATCAGAACAAACAGCACCAGTGGCACCACCTTGGCGACGGTGGTGATCAGGTTGATGAAGGCCGCTTCCTTGATCCCGCGCAACACCAGGAAGTGTACGGCCCAGAGCAGGATTGACGAGCCGACGATCGCGGCGGGCGTGTTGCCCTCGCCGAAGATCGGGAAGAAGTAGCCCAGGGTGCTGAACAGCAGCACGAAGTAGCCGACGTTACCTATCCAGGCGCTGATCCAGTAACCCCAGGCCGATGAGAAGCCCATGTAGTCGCCGAAGCCGGCCTTGGCATAGGCATACACCCCGCCGTCCAGATCCGGTTTGCGGTTGGCCAGGGTCTGGAAGACGAAGGCCAGGGTCAGCATGCCGACTGCGGTAATAGCCCAGCCGATCAGAATTGCACCGACATCAGCGCTGGCGGCCATGTTTTGCGGCAGTGAAAAGATACCACCGCCAATCATTGAACCCACCACAAGTGCGACTAGCGCACCGAGCTTTAGTTTTCCAGGAGCGTCAGACATTGGATAACTCCATTCCAGGAGAAGAGAGAGGCCAGCATAAAATTGGCGACTTTTGGATGAACTGATTCAGGTCAGTTCATGGCTACATTCCATTGTTGTTCAAATAGTTAGGCGGTGTATTCCTGTCTGTTTTTGAAGTGCTGCAGCCCCGTCTGGCTGGGCTTTCATGGGTTTTTAGAGCATTTTATCTAGGGTGATTCGAGATTTGACGCTAGCCCCTTTTTCGGGATTCGCAAATTTTTGTCGGGAGAAATTCCTATTAAGTTGATGGAGATCAAGTGCTGTTCAAAACTATTGTTTTAATGCCGTTGGTATAGATGCGCCAGTTATTAGCGCTCTGGTTTGAATGCGTCATTACCTATAAACACGCACGGAACAAATGCCGTTAATTCAGGGTGCATCGCCAACGTTACAAATGCGGGACAGGGCGGGATGACCGAAGGCTCGGCGCTGGGGAAGGCAACCGCTATCGGTTGTATGTCGGGGAGGAGGTATTGCCGGTGCCGGGGCTTTGCTGGCGTGCGCAGATGCGACCAGAGGTCGATGCTGCGGACGCCAGCATGGGCTAGAGGGTCAAACCTTGAACTGCTCGATCAAGGCCATCTGTTGCGAGGAGAGGGTGTTGAGTCGATTGCTGATTTGCGCCGACTCGGCCGCCTGGCCGGTCAGGGTTTCAGTGACACCACGGATTGCCGAGACGTTGCGGTTGACCTCTTCTGCCACTGAGCTTTGCTGTTCGGCAGCGCTGGCGATCTGAAGGTTCATGTCGCTGATGACTGTCACCGCTTCGCTGATGCGGTTAAGGGCTGCGACGGCCTGATGAATCTGCCCGGCGTTCTCCTGAGCCTTGCCTTGGCTTGCATGCATGGTTGCGACCACGCTGCGGGTATTGCTCTGGAGACGTTCGATTACTTGGCGAATTTCTTCCACGGACTCCTGAGTGCGCTTGGCCAGGTTGCGCACTTCATCGGCGACCACGGCGAAGCCTCGGCCACTCTCACCGGCACGTGCGGCCTCAATGGCGGCATTGAGGGCCAGCAGGTTGGTTTGTTCGGCAATGCTGCGAATGACTTCCAGTACAGAGCCGATCTGTTCGCTGTTGGCCGCCAGGGTTTCGACTTCGCCAACCGCCTTGCTGACATCCTCGGCCAGCAGGGCGATGTCACGGGTGCTGCGCTCGATGATTGCACTGCCGTCCTTGGCGGACTGATCGGCACCACGGGCGGCATTGGCAGCGCTTGCGGCACTGTTGGCGACGTCATGGGCGGTGGCGCTCATTTCATTGGAGGCGGTGGCCACCTGGTCGATTTCGCGGAACTGCACCTGCATGCCGTCGCTGGTACGTTGGGCGATGGCTGAGGACTGGTCGGCGGTGGCGCGTGCTTGAGTGATGCTCTGTTTGATCTGGGCGATGATCGGCTGCAGCTTGTCGAGGAAGCGGTTGAAGCCGCCGGTCAGCCGTCCCAGTTCGTCCTGCCGGGCATAGTGCAGGCGTTGGGTCAGGTCGCCGTCGCCGCTGGCGATGTCTTCAAGCATCGCGGCCACGCTGTTCAGTGGTCGGGTTACGCCGGTGGCGGTCATCCAGATCACCAGCAGGCCGCCAAGACCGGCGAGGGCTGCGAGCAACAGAACCTTCAGGGTGCCACTGGTACGGGCCTCTTGCAGCACCTTTTGCAGGGCACTGGCATCGGCCAACAGTACGTCTTTTGGCAGGTCGATCAACACCCCCCAAGGTTTGCTGCTCGGGATCGGTTCGACCGGGTACAGGGCGCGAACCATTGTCCCCTGCTCGATGACGTGAGGGCGTTTGTCGGTAAGCCTTTCCAGTGCCTGCCGACCTTCCTGGCCAAGGGCCTGCTCAATACCTCGGCCGACTTTGCTGGCGTCATTGCTGTTGGCGGCGAGCAGGCCACCTGAAGAAACGACCAGCAGGTGGCCGGCACCGTCGAACAGTTCACGCTGGGCGGCGCTGGCAGCGGTTTGCAGATCGTCCAGCGCCATGTCGACGCCGGCCACGCCAATCACCTTGCCGTCGCTGAGCAGCGGTACGGTGATACTGGTCATCAGCACTTTTTTGCCGCCGACGGTATCTTCATAAGGTTCCAGCAGGCAGGGCTGGGCACTGTTGAAGGTGCAGGTGTACCAGCTGTTGTAGGGGGTGCCGCTGAGGTTGAGCTCGGTTTTGGCCAGGTCGTCTTCGACAATCAGTGTGTTCAGCGCGGTGCCTTGGGCGCGGCTCCAATAGGTGGCGAAGCGCCCGCTGTCGTTGCCGCCATTTGCCAGTGTATTGACGAACGCGCTGTCGCGGCCGTTCAGCGCATTGGGCTGGAACACCAGCCAGAGGCCGAGGATGTCGGTGTTGCGATTGAACGCGGTCGCCAGGCTTTGGCTCAGTGCGGCGCGCACACTGGCCGCGTCCATCGTCTGGGCCTGGCCCAGCTTGCGAAGGTCCAGCGCCTGGTCGCTGACGCCAGTGGCCAGGGTCAGCTTGTTGCTGAAGGTGCGTTTGAGCAACTCGGCCTTTTCACCCGCCCGCGCTTGCAGCAACGCCTGTACGTTGCGGGTGAGCATGGTGCTGCTGGCTTTATCGACCAGTTGATCGCTGTCGTGTGACTGGTACAGGTTGATGCTGACGACCAGGGCAACGACCCCCAGCAGGCAGAGGCCGGAAAGCAGAACGATTTTCAGACGAATCGAAAGCGTGTCGAACATGAACGTACTCGCAAATGAACGGGTCGTTGAAAAGCCGAGTTGCTCGGCGCTGTTCGCCAGATGAGTTCAGCGATATCGGTGTATCGGCAGGGCCTTGTTAGACTTTAGTCGTATGCGGTGGGCGGTCATCTGTTTGTCACAGAAACCTGTTCCGGGCGTGACCAGATCCACAGGTTGACCAGGGCCATGCCCGCGAGGGCGCAAAACAGCGGCCAGCGATGTTCGAGCATTACCAGCATCAGTGCGCTGCACAGCAGCATGCTCACGGAGGCGCTGAACTTGGTCTTGCGGGTTATCACCTTGCCGTTGTGCCAGTTGTGCAGCATGGGGCCGAACAGGCGGTGATTTTCCAGCCAGTGGCTCAGGCGCGGGGAACTGCGGGTGGCGGCCCAGGCAGCGAGCAGAATGAACTCGGTGGTCGGCAGGCCGGGAACGAAAATGGCAATCAGGCCAATAGTCAGGCTTGTATAAGCCAGTAGGCCGAACATCAGGCGGGACAACTTGGAGGCGGGTGGGCGAGGCATGGGCGCTTTGACTGTGCGGGTAGGGCCCGGTTGCCGTCAGTGGCGATAGCGGGCTTGAAGGGAGCTTCGTCGCGCAGTTTGCGGCCTTTGGCGATGAAGATCCAGCACGTCTTGGCTTGGCTGCCTGTGTTTACAGGGTGGGCAGGTGCGGCAGGGGTATGGCTGCGGGCCGCGAAAGGGAGGCGCTCCCCTTCGCGTTGTTATCGCCTGCATCGACTCATTGCGCGTTGCACAGCGCCAGGCAGTTATCCAGCATGCGGTTGGAGAAGCCCCACTCATTGTCGTACCAGGCCAGCACCTTCAGCAGCTTGCCGTTGGCCTTGGTGTGGTTGGCGTCGAAAATCGATGACAGCGGGTTGTGATTGAAGTCGCAGGAAACCAGCGGCAGGTTGTTGTAACCGAGGACCTTCGAGTGTTGGCTGGCTTCCTTGAGCAGGGCGTTGACCTCCTCGGCACTCGCCTCGCGCTTGAGGTTCACCGTCAGGTCGACCAGCGACACGTTGATCACGGGTACCCGCACCGCCATCCCGGTCAGCTTGCCGGCCAGCTCCGGCAACACCAGGCCCACCGCCTCGGCGGCGCCGGTCTTGCTCGGGATCATCGATTGGGTGGCCGCGCGGGCGCGGAACGGGTCGCTGTGGTACACGTCGGTAAGGCTCTGGTCGTTGGTGTAGGCGTGGATCGTGGTCATCAGGCCTTGCTCGATGCCCAGTTCGCGGTGCAGCACCTGGGCCACCGGTGCAAGGCAGTTGGTGGTGCAGGAGGCGCTGGAGATGATCTGGTGCGATTGGCGCAGAATGTCGTGGTTGACGCCATAGACGATGGTGGCGTCAGCGCCCTTGGCCGGTGCCGAGATAATGACTTTGCGTGCCCCGGCAGTAAGATGGGCGGCCGCCTTGGCGCGGTCGGTGAACAGCCCGGTGCATTCAAAGACCACATCGATGGCCTCGGCCTTCCAGGGCAGCTCGGCAGGGTTGCGAATGGCGCTGACGGCAATGCGGTCACCGTTGACGGTCAGGCTTTCCTGATCGGACGCCACGCTGGCCTCGAATATCCCATGGACGCTGTCGTATTTGAGCAGGTGAGCGTTGATCGCGCTGTCCCCCAAATCGTTGATGGCGACGACCTGCAGGTCCTGGCGGTAGCCTTGGGTATAGAGTGCACGAAGAATGTTGCGGCCGATGCGGCCAAAGCCATTGATTGCAATTCGTAGGGTCATGGAGCTGCCTCTTGCAGACCAGGTGAAGCCCGAGATGCGAGTGAACACTTCACTGAATCTGATTTTGTTGTTGGAATAACAAGATTATTCCTAAAAAATAGAAAACAAGCCTTTTTGGTGGCAGTATTTTGTTCGATATACAACGAGTGACCTGGCAGGTCGTCCTCCCGATACGACCGATCCCCTGTACAAGAGCCTAGGCGGGGATTGGCGATAAGGGAAACTGCTGCACCGGTCGCAATCACCGCTAGCCTGGAGTCCAGTACATGCATCCGCGCATCCTTGAGGTCACCGAACGGTTGATCGCTCGCAGTCGTCCTACCCGCGAGCGCTACCTGCAACTGATTCGCGGGGCCGCCAGTGACGGACCGATGCGAGCCAAGCTGCAGTGCGCCAACTTTGCCCACGGTGTGGCCGGCTGCGCCCCTCAGGATAAGCAGAACCTGCGCCTGATGAACTCGGCCAACGTCGCCATCGTTTCGGCCTATAACGACATGCTCTCGGCGCATCAGCCCTACGAGCACTTCCCCGAGCAGATCAAGCAGGCATTGCGCGAGGTCGGATCGGTCGGTCAGTTCGCAGGCGGTGTGCCAGCAATGTGCGATGGTGTCACCCAAGGTGAGCCTGGCATGGAACTGGCCTTGGCCAGCCGCGAGGTGATCGCCATGGCGACTGCGGTGGCGCTCTCGCACAACATGTTTGACGCAACGCTGTGCCTGGGGATCTGTGACAAGATCGTTCCCGGATTGATGATGGGTGCGCTGCGTTTCGGTCACCTGCCGACGATGTTCGTCCCGGGTGGGCCGATGCCGTCGGGGATCTCCAACAAGGAAAAAGCCGACGTACGCCAGCGTTATGCTGAGGGCAAGGCCAGCCGCGAAGAGCTGCTGGAGTCGGAGATGAAGTCCTACCACAGCCCCGGTACCTGCACCTTCTATGGCACTGCCAACACCAACCAGTTGCTGATGGAAGTGATGGGGCTGCACTTGCCGGGCGCTTCGTTCGTCAACCCGTACACGCCACTGCGTGATGCCCTGACCGCCTATGCGGCGCAACAGGTCACGCGGATGACCAAGGCCAGCGGCAACTTCATGCCCTTGGGTGAAATCGTCGACGAGAAGGCGCTGGTCAACTCCATCGTGGCGCTGCATGCCACCGGCGGCTCGACCAACCATACCCTGCACATGCCCGCCATTGCGCAGGCGGCCGGTATCCAACTGACCTGGCAGGACATGGCCGACCTCTCCGAAGTCGTGCCGACGCTGTCGCATGTCTACCCCAATGGCAAGGCCGACATTAACCATTTCCAGGCCGCTGGCGGCATGGCGTTCCTGATTCGCGAGCTGCTCGATGGCGGCCTGTTGCACGAGGACGTCAACACTGTTGCGGGGCACGGGCTGCGTCGCTACACCCAGGAGCCGTTCCTTGAGGAAGGCAAACTGGTCTGGCGTGACGGCCCCACGGCCAGCCTGGACGAGAGCATCCTGCGACCACTGGCCCGTCCGTTCTCGCCTGAGGGCGGTTTGCGGGTCATGCAGGGCAACCTGGGGCTGGGCGTAATGAAAGTCTCGGCGGTGGCCCCGGAGCATCAGGTGGTCGAAGCCCCGGCGCGGGTGTTCCATGATCAGCAGGCATTGGCCGATGCCTTCAAGGCCGGCGAGCTGGAGCGCGACTTTGTCGCGGTGATGCGTTTTCAAGGGCCGCGCAGCAATGGCATGCCGGAGCTGCACAAGATGACGCCGTTTCTCGGTGTGCTGCAAGACCGTGGCTTCAAGGTCGCGCTGGTCACCGACGGGCGCATGTCTGGCGCCTCGGGCAAGATCCCCGCGGCTATCCACGTTTGCCCGGAAGCCTTCGATGGCGGTCCGCTGGCGCGGGTACGCGATGGCGACATCATTCGTGTCGATGGTCATACGGGTACGCTGCTTGTGCGTGTCGATGAGACCGAGCTGGCGGCAAGGCCTCTGGCGCAAGCCCCAACCGGCAATGACCTGGGCTGTGGGCGCGAGCTGTTTGGCTTCATGCGCCATGCGATGAGTTCGGCGCAGCACGGCGCCAGCGCCTTCACCGCTTCACTGGAGGCGCTGAAATGAAGCGTGCGCTGGTGGGTGACATCGGTGGCACCAATGCCCGTTTTGCCTTGTGGGAAAACGATCGGATGCACTCGGTCAAGGTCTATCAGACCGCCGACTACACCAGCCCGGAACAGGCCATCGACGCTTACCTGAGCGACCATGGCCTGGCGCGTGGCGCCTTGGGCGCTGTGTGCCTGGCGGTCGCAGGGCCTGTAGACGGCGATGCGTTTCGTTTCACCAACAACCACTGGCGGCTCAGCCGGCAGGCATTCTGCAAGACCCTGCAGGTGGATGAGCTGCTGCTGATCAACGACTTCTCGGCCATGGCCCTGGGCATGACCCGTTTGCAGCCCGGCGAGTTTCGCGAGGTGTGTGCCGGGCAGGCCGAGGCGTTGCGCCCGGCGGTGGTCATCGGCCCGGGCACAGGCCTGGGCGTTGGTACCCTGCTGTCATTGGGCGAAGGGCGCTGGATGGCCTTGCCGGGCGAGGGCGGCCATGTCGATCTGCCGGTCGGCAATGCCCGTGAAGCGGCGATTCGCCAACAGATCGAGCGTGAAATCGGCCATGTCAGCGCTGAAACCGTGCTCAGTGGCGGCGGTTTGCTGCGCTTGTACCAGGCGATCTGCGTATTGGATGGCCATCGTGCAGTGCTGCAGACCCCGGCTGCGATCACCGAGGCGGCTCTGGCTGGCGAGCCGTTGGCGTGTTCGGTAATTGAGCAGTTCTGTCGCTTCCTGGGGCGGGTGGCGGGCAACAATGTACTCACCTTGGGCGCACGCGGTGGTGTGTACATCGTTGGCGGCGTGATTCCGCGCTTCGCCGAACTGTTCCTGAACAGCGGTTTTGCCGAGTGTTTTGCTGACAAGGGCTGCATGAGCGGTTATTTCAAGGATGTACCGGTATGGCTGGTGACGGCCGAATTTTCCGGCCTGCTCGGTGCCGGTGTCGCCTTGCAGCAGAAACAGGCCTGAGGGCCTAAGCGTGCAGCGGGCAACAAGACCCGCCAAGGATCAATGCATTGAGTACTGCCGGTAAGTCGATCCTGTTGGTCGATGATGACCAGGACATTCGTGAACTGCTGCAAGCCTACCTGAGCCGTTCAGGCTTTGCCGTGTGCGCGGTGGCCAACGGTCAGGGGTTTCGTCAGGCATTGGACGAGGGTGGTCATGATCTGGTGATCCTCGACGTGATGCTCCCGGATGAAGATGGTTTCAGTTTGTGTCGCTGGACTCGCCAACATCCGCGCCAGTCCCAGGTGCCGATCATCATGTTGACGGCCAGCTCCGATGAGGCCGATCGGGTGATCGGCCTGGAGCTGGGGGCTGACGATTATCTGGGCAAGCCGTTCAGCCCGCGCGAGTTGCAGGCGCGTATCAAAGCCCTGTTGCGCCGGGCCGGTTTTGCTCAGGAGCGTAACGGCGGCGAGGTACTGGCGTTCGATGAGTGGCGGTTGGACACGGTCAGCCACCGGCTGTTTCACCGCGACGGTGAAGAGGTGATTCTGTCGGGGGCGGATTTCGCCCTGCTCAAGCTGTTTCTCGATCATCCGCAACAAATCCTCGACCGCGACACCATCGGCAATGCCACCCGTGGTCGGGAACCGATGCCGCTGGACCGGATTGTCGACATGGCGGTCAGCCGCCTGCGTCAGCGTCTGCGTGACACTGACAAACCACCCCGTTTGATTCGTACTGTTCGCGGCAGCGGTTATCTGCTGGCAGCCCATGTCGCGCCTGCGCACTGAGCGGCGCTGGCGCCTGCCGTGGCCGCGTTCGCTGCTCGGGCGCATGCTGCTGTTGACGTTGTTGGCGGTGTTGCTGGCCCAGGGGCTGGCTAGCCTGATCTGGCTATCGCAGTTGCGTGCCAGCCAATTGGAGGGCTTGGTGGCCAGTGCGCGCAGCCTGGCTCACTCGATGACCGCCAGCGTCAGCTACTTTCGCTCGCTGCCTGTGGCCTATCGGCCGATGGTGCTGGACCAGTTGCGTAGCATGGGCGGTACCCGTTTCGTGGTGTCGCTCAACGACCATCCATTGGACATGCAGATGTTGCCGGCCACACCGCGCAAAAAAGCAGTGATCGAAGCCGTGGAACAGGTGTTGCGCCAACGCCTGGGTGAGCAGATGAGTATCTCTGTGGAGTTCGTCAGCCCAAAGGAACTGCGGGTGTTCAATAGCGGCCTGAAGCTGGACGAGCTGCCGCGATCCTGGGCGCATTACGCGCTGACCCTGGCGCCGCTTGATCCACCGGTGCTGGTGACACAAATCGGTTTGGCGCCGGGTGAGTGGTTGTACATCGCCTCGCTGTTGCCTGAGCCGTACACCAGCCTGGAAGAAGAGGGCGTGCCGGGTCAGCAGATCGGTTTCATGGTGCTGACCAGTACCTTCCTGTTGCTGTTCATCGGTGTACTGGTGCATTGGCAGAGCCGTCCGTTGAAACGCCTGGCGCGGGCGGCGCGGGACCTTTCGCTAGGGGCCGCCGAGGTAGAGCCGGTGGTCGAAGGCGGTGGCAGCGAAGTGGTCGAGGTAGGCCGTGCCTTCAATGCCATGCGCGAGCGCATCAGCCGTTATTTGACGGAGCGCAGTCAGTTGTTCAGCGCGATTTCCCATGATTTACGCACCCCGATCACCCGTTTGCGGCTGCGGGTCGAGCTGTTGGATGACGAGCACGTGCAGCACAAGTTCAGCCGTGATCTGGATGAGCTGGAGATGCTGGTCAAGGGCGCGCTGCAGTGTGTGAAAGATACCGACATCCACGAGAACATCGAACCGATCGATCTTGCGCAGGCGCTGCATGGCCTGATCGAGCCGTACCTGGGGACCGGTCAGGTCACCCTTGAGGGGCAGGTGTTGGCGCCATACCCCGGCAAGCCGCTGGCGCTGCGCCGGTGCATGGGCAACCTGATCGACAATGCGCTCAAGTACGGCCAGCGTGCGCACCTGCGGATCGAGGACAGCGATCAGGCGTTCGTGCTGCATGTCGATGACGAAGGCCCTGGCGTGCCCGAGCAGCGCCTGGAACAGGTGTTCGAGCCCCACTTCAGGCTGGCCGGGCAGCAGCAGGGTTATGGCCTTGGCCTGGGGATCGCCCGCAATATTGCTCACAGTCATGGCGGCGAGCTGACCCTGCAAAACCTGCGTGAAGGGGGGCTGCGGGTCACCCTGCGCCTGCCGCGAACCGGTGATTGAGTTCACTGAATTGGCGGTCGGCCGGGACAGGGCGGCGCTTGCACAATGTCACTGTTTGGTGACATTCGCGCATCCCTTCGTTACGTCCAGCGGGCGGGCCTCTGGTTAGACTGCCATGCAGCGCAAGCACCACGACTTGCACCTGCATAACAACAAGAAAAGGTTCCCTTCGATGAATGCGATTACTCGCCTCGCCGCTGTCATTTCTCTTGCTTCCTTGTTCCCCCTGAGCGCCGTCGCTGCCGATCCCGGTACAGTGGAAGTGCTGCACTGGTGGACGTCCGGTGGTGAAGCAAAGGCCGTGGAAACCCTGAAGGAACAGGTCAAGAAAGACGGTTTCGTCTGGAAGGACAACGCCGTTGCCGGCGGCGGTGGCGCAGCCGCCATGACCGTACTGAAAACCCGGGCCATTTCCGGTAACCCCCCTGCCGCCGCCCAGATCAAGGGCCCGGACATCCAGGAGTGGGGCGCCCTCGGCCTGCTGACCGAACTGGATGACGTGTCCAAGGCCAACCACTGGGATGCGTTGCTGCCCAAACAAGTCGCCGACATCATGAAGTACGACGGCCACTACGTTGCGGTGCCGGTGAATATCCACCGAGTCAACTGGCTGTGGATCAACCCGCAGGTGTTCGAGAAAGCCGGTGCCAAGGTGCCGACCACCCTTGATGAGCTCTTTGCTGCTGCCGACAAACTCAAGGCCGCAGGCTTCACTGCGCTCGCCCATGGCGGTCAGCCATGGCAGGACAGCACGGTTTTCGAAGACCTGGCACTGAGCATTCTGGGGACCAAGGGCTATCACGCGGCGTTCGTTGAGCTGGATGAACAGGCCCTGACCGGCGAGAAAATGGTCGAGGTGTTCAAGACCTTGCAGCGCCTGGGCACCTACATGGACCCGAACCGCGCGGGGCGTGACTGGAACATTGCGGCGGCCGAGGTCATCAGCGGCAAGGCGGGCATGCAGATCATGGGCGACTGGGCCAAGAGCGAGTGGACCGCTGCAGGCAAGGTCGCCGGCAAGGACTACTTGTGCGTGGCCTTCCCCGGAACCCAGGGCAGTTTTACCTACAACATCGACTCGCTGGCGATGTTCAAGCTCAAGAACGCGAACGACATCAAGGCCCAGAACGATCTGGCCAAGGTCGCGCTGGAGCCTGAGTTCCAGACCGTGTTCAACCGGAACAAAGGCTCGCTGCCGGTGCGTCAGGACATGGACATGAGCCTGTTCGACGCCTGCACGCAGAAGTCGTCGGTGGACTTCAAGGACGCCGAAAAAGGTGACGGCCTGCAACCGAGCATGGCGCACAACATGGCCACGTCGCTGGCCGTGCAGGGGGCCATCTTCGATGTGGTCACCAACTTCCTCAATGACCCGAGCGCCGATCCGGCCAAGGCGGTCAAGCAACTGAGTTCGGCGATCAAGTCGGCCAAGTGAGGCTGTGAGCCTGCTCTACCCGCTGTAGGAGCCGGCCTTGCCGGCGATGCGGTGCTTCGCGCCGCCCTCCATTCGAGATTTCCACGATGAGCACTGTTGTTGCACTCAACAAGGCCTCGCCCCTCGACGCATTGCAACGCTGGCTGCCAAAACTGGTGCTGGCGCCAAGCATGCTGATCGTCCTGGTGGGGTTCTATGGCTACATCTTCTGGACCTTCCTGCTGTCGTTCACCAACTCCAGTTTCATGCCCAGCTACAAATGGGTAGGGCTGGCGCAGTACGCCAAGCTGCTGGAGAACGACCGTTGGTGGGTGGCGAGCAAGAACCTGCTGGTGTTCGGTGGGCTGTTCATCAGCATCAGCCTGGTGGTCGGCGTGCTGCTGGCGGTGTTGCTCGATCAGCGCATCCGCCGTGAAGGCTTTATCCGCACCATCTACCTGTACCCGATGGCGCTGTCGATGATTGTCACCGGTACTGCTTGGAAGTGGTTGCTCAACCCCGGCCTGGGCCTGGACAAGCTGCTGCGTGATTGGGGCTGGGAGGGCTTCCGCCTGGACTGGCTGGTCGATCCGGACCGAGTTGTCTACTGCCTGGTGATTGCCGCGGTGTGGCAGGCCTCGGGCTTTGTCATGGCCTTGTTCCTGGCGGGCCTGCGGGGTGTCGATCAGTCGATCATCCGTGCCGCCCAGGTCGATGGGGCAAGCCTGCCGAGTATTTACCTGCGCATCGTCCTGCCCAGCCTGCGCCCGGTGTTTTTCAGTGCACTGATGATCCTGGCGCACATTGCGATCAAGAGTTTCGACCTGGTAGCCGCGATGACTGCAGGTGGCCCGGGCTACGCCTCCGACTTGCCGGCGATGTTCATGTACGCCTTCACCTTCAGCCGCGGGCAGATGGGCATGGGCTCGGCCAGCGCGATTCTGATGCTGGGGGCGATCCTGTCGATCCTGGTGCCTTACCTGTACTCGGAATTGAGGAACAAGCGCCATGACTAAGCCTCTTGCTTCGCGTGGCTTCAGCCTCAGCCGCCTGGCCATCTACGGCACCTTGCTGCTGGCCTGCGCGGTCTACCTGATCCCGCTGATCGTGATGCTGCTGACCAGCTTCAAATCACCGGAGGACATCCGCACCGGCAACTTGCTGAGCTGGCCCGAGGTGATCACGGGCATCGGCTGGATCAAGGCCTGGGACACCGTGGGTGGCTACTTCTGGAACTCGGTGAAAATCACCGTACCGGCGGTGGTGGTTTCGACGCTGTTGGGGGCGCTTAACGGGTATGTGCTGTCGATGTGGCGCTTCCGTGGCTCGCAGTTGTTTTTCGGCTTGCTGTTGTTCGGTTGCTTTCTGCCGTTTCAGACCGTGCTGCTGCCGGCCTCGTTCACCCTCGGCAAGCTGGGCCTGGCCAGCACCACCACGGGCCTTGTGCTGGTGCATATCGTCTATGGCCTGGCCTTTACCACGCTGTTCTTTCGCAACTACTACACCAGTGTCCCGGATGCCCTGGTGCGGGCGGCACGGCTCGATGGTGCGGGCTTCTTCACCATCTTCGGGAAGATCCTGCTGCCGATGTCGGTGCCGATCATCATGGTCTGCCTGATCTGGCAGTTCACGCAGATCTGGAACGACTTTCTTTTCGGCGTGGTGTTTGCCAGCGGCGATGCCCAGCCCATCACGGTGGCGCTGAACAACCTGGTCAACACCAGCACCGGGGTCAAGGAATACAACGTCGACATGGCGGCGGCGATGATCGCCGGGTTACCGACCCTGTTGGTCTATGTGATGGCTGGCAAGTATTTCCTGCGCGGGCTCACTGCCGGCGCGGTCAAGGGGTGAATTATGGCAACGCTTGAATTGCGCAACGTCAACAAGACCTACGGCAGTGGCCTGCCGGACACCTTGAAGAACATCGAGCTGAAGATCGACTCGGGCGAGTTCCTGATTCTGGTTGGCCCCTCGGGCTGCGGCAAGTCGACCTTGATGAACTGCATCGCCGGGCTGGAGCAGATCAGCGGCGGGGCGATCCTGGTGGATGAGGCTGATATCAGCGGCATGAGCCCGAAGGACCGGGACATTGCCATGGTCTTTCAGTCCTATGCGCTGTACCCGACCATGAACGTGCGGGAGAACATCGCCTTCGGCCTGAAGATCCGCAAGATGCCCGCCGCCGCCATCGAAGAAGAGGTGGCGCGGGTGTCCAGGCTGCTGCAGATCGAGCACCTGCTCAATCGCAAGCCCGGTCAGCTCTCGGGTGGTCAACAACAGCGCGTGGCGATGGGCCGGGCGTTGGCGCGGCGGCCGAAGATCTACCTGTTCGATGAGCCACTGTCCAACCTCGATGCCAAGTTGCGGGTGGAGATGCGCACCGAGATCAAGCTGATGCACCAACGCTTGAAGACCACCACGGTCTACGTGACCCACGACCAGATCGAAGCGATGACCCTGGGTGACAAGGTTGCTGTGATGAAGGACGGGCTGATCCAGCAGTTCGGAACCCCGCAGCAGATCTATAACGACCCGGCCAACCTGTTCGTCGCCAGTTTCATTGGCTCACCGCCGATGAACTTCATCCCTTTGCGTCTGCAGCGCAAGGACAGCCGGCTGCTGGCGCTGCTCGACAGTGGTCAGGCGCGCTGCGAGTTGCCGATGGGCATCGACGATGCGGGCCTGGAAGAGCGTGAAGTGATTCTGGGCATTCGCCCCGAACAAGTCTGCCTGGCACCGGAACAGCCCAATGGCCTGCCCAGTATTCGTGCCGAGGTGCAGGTGATCGAACCTACCGGCCCGGACACTCTGGTGTTCGTCAGCCTCAACGGCACCAAAGTCTGCTGTCGCCTGGCGCCTGACTGCCCGGTGCAGGTGGGGGACAACCTGAACCTGCAGTTCGACCCGGCGCGGGTGTTGCTGTTCGACGCCGTAACGGGTGAGCGATTGGGTGTGGTCGGCAACCCGCAAGTGCATGCGCCCAAGGACAATGTAGCCAAGGACAATGTGGCGCAGTTCAAGGGGCGCTGAGCCGTTTGCAGGACGTGTAAATCCATCGATAACAATAAGACGAGGAAACAAGGGATGGCTCATTACAAACGCATCAGGTCGCTGGCTCCGCTGACCTTGCTGGCTGCGTTCGGGGTAAACGGTGGTGCTCATGCTGCCGGTGCTTTCGACCCGGAATCGAAATGGATGACCGGAGATTGGGGCGGCACGCGTACCGAGTTGCTGGAGAAGGGTTACGACTTCTCGCTGGAGTACGTGGGCGAGGTGGCTGGCAACCTCAGCGGTGGCTACAACGATGACAAGACGGCGCGCTACAGCGACCAGTTTGCCTTGGGCGTGAAGCTGGACCTGGAAAAGATCCTCGGTTGGCAGGATACCGAGTTCAAGCTGGCCGTTACGGAACGCAGTGGCCGTAACCTGTCCAACGACCGCATCAGTGATCCGCGTGCCGGGCAGTTCAGTTCGGTGCAGGAAGTCTGGGGGCGCGGCCAGACCTGGCGGCTGACCCAGATGTGGATCAAGCAGCAGTATTTCGATCAGGCGCTGGATGTCAAAGTCGGCCGCTTCGGCCCGGGTGAGGACTTCAACAGCTTCCCCTGCGACTTCCAGAACCTGGCGTTCTGTGGATCCCAAGTTGGCAACTGGGTTGGCAGCATCTGGTACAACTGGCCCGTCAGCCAGTGGGCGTTGCGGGTCAAGTACAACATCACCCCGGAGTTCTTCGCTCAGGTCGGCGTGTTTGAGCAGAACCCGTCCAACCTGGAAACCGGCAACGGTTTCAAGCTCAGCGGCAGTGGTACCAAGGGCATGATCCTGCCGGTGGAAATGGTCTGGTCGCCCAAGGTCAACGACCTGCCGGGTGAGTACCGTCTGGGTTACTACTACAGCACCGCCAAGGCTGACGATGTCTTTGAAGACGTCAATGGCCAACCGCAGGCGCTAACCGGTAATGACTTCAAATCGCACAGCAGCAAGCATGGCTGGTGGGTTGTCGCCCAGCAGCAGGTTACTGCGCACAACGGCGATGCCGCACGTGGTTTGAGCCTTTTCGCCAACTTCACTGTTCACGACAAGGCCACCAACGTGGTCGATAACTACCAGCAGGTCGGCCTGGTCTACAAAGGTGCCTTTGACGGGCGACCCAAGGACGACATCGGCTTTGGCGTGGCGCGTATTCACGTGAACGACGATGTGAAAAAACGTGCAGAGTTGCTCAATGACGTCAGTGGTATCAACGACTACGACAACCCGGCGTTCGTCCCTGTCCAGAAGACCGAATACAACGCCGAGCTGTACTACGGTTTTCACGTCACCAACTGGCTGACCGTACGGCCGAACCTGCAGTACATCCGCAGCCCAGGGGGTGTGGATGAGGTGGACAACGCGGTCGTCGCCGGCTTGAAGATTCAGTCGGTGTTCTGACCTAATATGTTGTAAATTTACGCCATTTGTTGCAGCTGATTGCCGGCTTGCTCAGCACCTGCCTGTAGGTGCTGAGCTGGCTGGCGATAAAGCCCGTCAGTCAATCAGAGTTCCTAGCCATGCAAGAGCATCCGCTCCAGCGCTTTTTCACCTCGCGCCGGCCGCGTCCGACCTTTGAGTGGGAACGCCATCAGCAGCGCGACGTGCTGATCATTGATCACCCACGTTGCCAGGCGGTGTTCAGTCGTCAGGGCGCCCAGTTGCTGCATTTTCAGCCGCAGGGCCAGCGCCCGTGGTTGTGGTGTGCCGCACAGTGGCCACAGGTTGGGGCGATCCGTGGCGGTGTGCCCGTGTGCTGGCCCTGGTACGGTCGTCACCCCAGTGAAGACCTCTGGCCTTCTCATGGTTGGGCACGGCTGCTGGACTGGAAGCTGATCGACAGCTCAGAGGATGCCGAAGGGGTTAGCCTGACCTGGCGTTTGCAGCTGTGTGACTGGCAGGTTGACTTGCAGGCGCGGCTGGGTGATGGCATGGAGTTGCAGTTGCGTACTGAGCATCAGGACAGCTTGCCCTGCCAGTTGAGTCATGCGCTGCTGGCTTACTGGCGTATCAGTGACGTCTCAAAGATAGCGCTGTCTGGGCTCGAAGGTGCGGAAGGTTACGACCAGTTGAGTCGTCAAACCTGCCGGCAGAAAGGTGAGCTGAAAGTGCAGGGCGGCTGTCAGCGGGTGTTCCAGAATGCGGCAACGCTACAACTGCACGACCCGGCCTGGAAGCGCCAGCTGTGCATTGATATGGGCGACAGCGAGGACACGGTGGTCTGGCACCCCGGTAGTCGGCCGCTGATGGGTGTCAGTGGCAGCGAAACCCTCGGCTTTGTCTGCGTCGAGGCGACCAGTGGCCACAACGACAGCCTGAGCCTGGCACCGGGCGAGCAGGCTCATCTGCGGCTGCAGGCGCACCTGTTCAATTGAGTTCATCGTCGATCGGGTAGCGGCTGGCGTTGAGGCTTTCCTTGATTTTGCGCAGGTGTGGCTGGAAGTCCACGCCACGGCGCAGGGTCATGCCGGTGGCCAGTACATCGAGTACCGTCAGCTGGATGATCCGCGAGGTCATCGGCATGTAGATGTCGGTGTCTTCCGGCAGCGGGATGTTCAGGCTCAGGCTGCTGGCCTTGGCCAGTGGTGAGCCGGCAGCGGTCAGGCCGAGCACCGAGGCACCGTTTTCACGGGCCAGGCGTGCGACTTCGACCAGTTCGCGGGTGCGCCCTGTGTAGGAAATGATCACGAACAGCTCGCCAGTGTGCGCCACCGACGCCAGCATGCGCTGCATCAGGACATCGGCATGGGCCGACACGGCAAGGTTGAAACGGAAGAACTTGTGTTGGGCATCCAGTGCCACCGGGGCCGAGGCGCCGAGGCCGAAGAAGTGGATCTGTCGGGCCTGGATCAGCATGTCGACGGCGCGGCTGATCAACTGCGGGTCGAGTTGCTGGCAGGCGCTGTCCAGCGAGGCGATGGCACTGCCGAAGATTTTCTGGGTGTAGGCGGCCGGATCATCGTCGGCCTCGACCGCGCGGCTGACGTAGGCGGCGCCACTGGCCAGGCTCTGCGCCAGTTGCAGTTTGAGTTCCGGGTAGCCGCTGACATCGAACGAGCGGCAGAAGCGGTTCACGGTCGGTTCGCTGACCTTGGCCGCCTGGGCCAGGGCGGCAATGCTGAAGCGCGTCGCTTGCTGGGGGTTGAGCAGGATGACTTCGGCGACTTTGCGCTCGGCCTTGTTCAGCTCTTCAAGGCGGCCCTGGATCTGTTCCAGGAGGTTTCGCACGCGGTCCATGGTTTATGTCCTTGGGTCGAGGATGCAGCCAATAGCGGGCAGCAGCGGGCTTTTTGGGGGTGGCCTATCGTACTGATGGCCTGATTGCTTCACCACTTGAATCTGTCCAAGGGGTCAAATGTTGTGTTTATTACTACATAATCCCCTTGATTACTGCCCTTGAACAGGGTATTTGTACGTCAACTTGATAAAAGAACCAACATCATGTCTTCGATCTCCGTTGAGCCTTGTACGTTTGCCCTGTTTGGCGCCCTTGGCGACCTGGCATTGCGCAAGCTGTTTCCGGCGCTGTATCAGCTGGATCGCGCCGGGCTGTTGCATGCTGACACCCAGGTGCTGGCATTGGCCCGCGAGCCGGGCAGCGTCGAGGAGCACCTGCAGCGAATCGAAGCGCACCTGCATGAATTCGTCGAGGCCGGGCAGATAGAGGCCATCCCTCTGCAACGCTTCCTGGCCCGCCTGAGCTACCTGCATGTGGACTTTCTCAAGGCGGATGACTATCAGGCGCTCGCCGAAAAGGTCGCTCCCCAGGCACCACTGATCGCCTACTTCGCAACGCCTGCAGCGGTTTATGGCGGCATCTGCGAAAACCTCGACAAGGCAGGCCTCGGCCCGCGTACCCGGGTTGTGCTGGAAAAACCGATTGGCCACGACCTGGAGTCGTCACGGCGGGTCAACGATGCCGTGGCGCAGTTTTTCCCGGAAAACCGGGTCTACCGCATCGACCATTACCTGGGCAAGGAAACCGTCCAGAACCTGATTGCGCTGCGTTTCGCCAACAGCCTGTTCGAAACCCAGTGGAACCAGAATTCGATCTCCCATGTGGAGATCACCGTGGCGGAGAAGGTGGGTATCGAAGGGCGCTGGGGCTACTTCGACAAGGCCGGCCAACTGCGGGACATGATTCAGAACCACTTGCTGCAATTGCTTTGCCTGATCGCCATGGACCCGCCCAGCGACCTGTCGGCCGACAGTATCCGTGATGAGAAGGTCAAGGTGCTCAAGGCGCTGGCGCCGATCACCGGTGAAGGCCTCGGCAGCCGCGTCGTACGTGGCCAGTACATCGCCGGTTACAGTGAGGGGCGCCCGGTACCGGGATACCTGGAAGAAGACAACGCCAACCCGCAAAGCAATACCGAAACCTTTGTTGCCTTGCGTGCCGACATTCGCAACTGGCGCTGGGCCGGTGTGCCGTTCTACCTGCGTACCGGCAAGCGGATGCCGCAGAAATTGTCGCAGATCGTCATCCACTTCAAGGAACCGCCGCACTACATCTTCGCGCCGGAGCAGCGTTTACAGATCGGTAACAAGCTGATCATTCGTTTGCAGCCGGACGAAGGTATTTCTTTGCGGGTGATGACCAAGGAGCAGGGCCTGGACAAGGGCATGCAGTTACGCAGCGGCCCGTTGCAATTGAATTTCTCCGACACCTACCGCAGTACACGCATCCCCGATGCCTACGAGCGGTTGTTGTTGGAAGTGATGCGCGGCAATCAGAACCTGTTTGTGCGCAAGGATGAAATCGAATACGCGTGGAAGTGGTGCGACCAGTTGATTGCCGGTTGGAAGAGTTCGGGCGAAGCGCCCAAGCCCTACGCCGCCGGGTCCTGGGGGCCGATGAGCTCGATCGCGCTGATAACCCGTGATGGGAGGTCGTGGTATGGCGATATCTGAACTGCAATGGCCGGCTAACGTGGCGACGCATACCTATGCAAGCCCGGCGCTGCTGGCTGAAGACCTGGCCAAGAATGTCGCCGAGCGCCTGAGTGCGGCCATTGCCGCCAACGGGCAGGCCACCCTGGTGGTCTCTGGTGGTCGTAGCCCGGTGATGTTTTTCCAATGCCTGGCACGCCGGTCGCTGGACTGGTCAAAGGTAGTGGTCAGCCTTGCGGATGAGCGCTGGGTGCCGGTGGAGCATGTCGACAGTAATGCCGGGCTGCTCAAGCGCTACCTGTTGGTCGGGGCGGCGGCCAAGGCTCGTTTTATTGGCCTGTATCGTGCCAGTGCCAGCCTTGAAGCGGCTGCCCTGGACGCCGATCAGGCCTTGGCCGAGTTGCCGCCGATTGATGTGCTGGTGCTGGGTATGGGCGATGACGGGCATACAGCGTCGCTGTTTCCGGCCAGCCCGAACCTTGCCCAAGGCCTGGCAGCCGACAGCCCTCGACGTTGCCTGCCCATGCTGGCGCCGAGCGTTCCGCATCAGCGCCTGAGCATGACCCGTGCCTTGCTGGGGACTGCCGCATTCACTGCCTTGTCCGTGCAAGGGCAAGGCAAACTCGCTACCCTGCGCGCCGCGCTGGCAGGGGATGACCCTGCCGAAATGCCAATTCGCGCCTTTCTACACGCTTCCCTGGATATTTTCTGGTGCCCATGAGCCAAGGACCCGCCGTTATGACCACGCATGAACATTCGCAACCGGGCATCTCCATGGCCGACAAAATCGCGCAGATCGACCGTATCTGCGGTGAGGCGCGCATCCTTCCGGTGATTACCATTGCCCGCGAGGAAGACATTCTGCCGCTGGCCGATGCGCTGGCCGCGGGTGGCCTGAAGACGCTGGAGATCACCCTGCGCTCCGAACATGGCCTGAAAGCCATTCGTATGCTGCGTGAGCAACGCCCCGAGTTGTGCATTGGTGCTGGTACCGTGCTCGACCGCTCGATGCTGAAGGCGGTTGAGGCGGCGGGTGCCCAGTTCATCGTCACCCCCGGCTGTACCCAGGACATCCTTGAGGCGGGCGTCGAAAGCGCCTTGCCATTGCTACCGGGCATCAGCAGCGCTTCGGAAATCATGATGGGCTATGCCCTGGGCTACCGTCGCTTCAAGCTGTTTCCAGCGGAAATCAGTGGTGGCGTCGCAGCGATCAAAGCCTTTGGTGGCCCGTTTGGTGAGGTGCGTTTCTGCCCGACTGGCGGGGTGAATGAAAGTAACCTGAAGAGCTACATGTCCCAGCCCAATGTGATGTGCGTGGGCGGGACCTGGATGTTCAACAGCGCCTGGGTCAAGGACCGTGACTGGGCGCGTATCCAGGCCTGCAGCGCCGAGGCCTTGGCCCTGCTGGACTGATCCCTATTCGTTATGTGCTACACGGCTTTAGGTGCGCTTGGTCGGCGCACCTTTTTTTTGCCTGTCAGAAACACAGGAGCCAGTCTGCGCCTGCATCGTTGTGTAGGTTTGCCTGCAATGGCTTCGGCGGGGGCCAGTGAGTCCGCGGCGCCTGCATCGCGGGCAAGCCCGGCTCCTACAGGCTGCGCGGTCTTTGGCTTAAAAAAAAGAACCCCCGCAATAAAAGCGAGGGTTCTTCGGTAGCCTGTGCCCGGCTCTTTCAAGACGGGCATTTTCAACGGCTGGGTGCCAGGCCGGTTTACGCGGCTTTGGCGGCCTGTTGGCTCAGCGAGCGGTTCAGGGCACTGAACAAGGCCTTGAAGCTGGCGGTGGTGATGTTTTCATCGATACCGACGCCATGCACTGGGCGGCCACCGGCCACGCGCAACTCTATGTAGGCCGCCGCCTTGGCGTTGGTCCCGGCACCGATCGCATGCTCGTTGTAGTCCATGATTTCGACGGCAACCGGCAAGCCGGCAACCAGTGCTTCCAGGGCGCCGTTGCCCTTGCCGCGCCAGTGCAGGGTGGTCTCTCCTTCGCCAGCGACTTCCACTTCCACTGCGCTGTGACCGTTCTCTTCCTGCAGGCGGTGGCTGACCAGCGCATACGGCGAGTTGGCCTGCAGGTATTCACGGTGCAGCAAGTTGTAGATCTGCTGAGCGCTCATTTCCAGGCCCAGGCGGTCGGTTTCACCCTGTACGACCTGGCTGAACTCGATCTGCATGCGACGCGGCAGGCTGATGCCGTATTCCTGTTCGAGCAGGTAGGTGATACCGCCCTTGCCGGACTGGCTGTTCACGCGAATCACTGCCTCGTAGCTGCGGCCGATGTCGGCCGGGTCGATCGGCAGGTACGGTACTTCCCAGAGGGCGTCATCTTTCTGCTGGGCAAAGCCCTTGCGGATGGCATCCTGGTGGGAGCCGGAGAACGCTGTGTGAACCAGGTCGCCAACATACGGATGACGTGGGTGCACGGGCAGCTGGTTGCACTCCTCGACCACCTTGCGCACGCCGTCGATGTCGGAGAAGTCCAGTTGAGGGTCGATACCCTGGGTGTAGAGGTTCAGTGCCAAGGTCACCAGGTCGACGTTGCCGGTACGCTCGCCGTTGCCGAACAGGCAGCCTTCGGCGCGATCGGCGCCCGCCATCAAGCCCAGCTCGGTGGCAGCAACGCCGGTGCCGCGGTCGTTGTGGGTGTGCAGGCTGATGATCACGCTGTCACGACGCGAGATGTTGCGGCAGAACCACTCGATCTGGTCGGCGTAGACGTTCGGCGTCGATACTTCAACGGTGGCCGGCAGGTTGAGGATGACCTTGTGTTCCGGGGTCGGGTTCCAGACTTCGATCACCGCATCGCAGACTTCCTTGGCGAACTCCATTTCGGTGGCGCTGAAGGTTTCTGGCGAGTATTCGAACGTCCAGTGGGTGTCCGGCTGCTGGGCGGCATATTTGACGAACAGCTTGGCTGCGTTCACCGCAATGTCTTTCACGCCTTGCTTGTCCTGGTTGAAGACAATGCGACGGAACGATGGGCTGGTGGCGTTGTACAGGTGGACGATGGCCTTTTTCGCGCCGCGCAGCGACTCGAAGGTACGGGCGATCAAGTCTTCACGAGCCTGGGTCAACACTTGAATGGTGGTGTCGTCAGGAATGTGGCCGTCTTCGATCAGGGTGCGAACGAAATCGAAGTCGGTTTGCGAGGCGGAAGGGAACGATGCCTCGATCTCTTTCACGCCAACGCTGACCAGGGTCTTCCAGAAACGCAACTTCTTCGCCGAGTCCATTGGTTCGATCAGCGACTGGTTACCGTCACGCAAGTCCGAGCTGCACCAGATCGGCGCCTGGGTGATGGTCTTCGATGGCCAGGTACGATCCGGCAAGTCGATGGTCGGAAACGCGCGGTATTTTTTCGAAGGGTCTTTGAGCATGGACATGGAAGCAATCCTTTAATGTGCGGCCTTGAAAGGGGCCCGCCGAGCAAACAAAAAGATGAAAAGGCGAGGCGACGCGATTCAGCTTGGTAGTCGGGCACTGACCAGGCAAAGGCTGCGGTGTTGGCGAAGCTGGAAGAGGTTCTGGAAGGTTTTCATGAGCTCAACCCTACCCAGTGGGGTGAAAGATGGCAAGCACTCGAAAAAAATTGATAGAAATGCTTAAAAAGTACTTTTTTGCGAGATTTTATAGCGCTTCATGGCGCAAAAGACCGCGTCTATTGCGCGGTCTTTTTAAATGGCGCAAACCTGCCTCAGGGCTGGAAGGCACCGATGAAAATGGCCGGATCGACCCGTGCATCGTTCAGGCTGATGTTCCAGTGCATGTGCGGGCCAGTGGCGCGCCCGGTGGAACCCACCCGCCCGATGACGGCGCCGCGACTCAGCGTCTGCCCGGGTTTCACGTCGATTTTCGACATGTGGCAGAACATGCTGATAAAGCCTTGGCCGTGGTCGACGAAAACGGTATTGCCATTGAAGAAGTAGTTACCGACCAGGATGACCTTGCCATTGGCCGGCGTCTTGATTGGCGTGCCGGCCGGTACGGCGAAGTCCAGGCCCGCATGGGGATTGCGCTCTTCGCCGTTGAAGAACCGACGTACGCCAAAACGGCTGGACAGGGGGCCGTTGACCGGCTTGTCGAGTAGCAGGTTGCTTGGCAAGCCTGGGCTGAAGCTGCGGTAGGCGCGAACCTGTTCGGCCAGTTCGGCGTCGATGCGCTTCAGGTCAGCCGGGTTGGGATTGACCTGGCGCTTGTTCTTCAGGGTGATGTGCTGCTCTGGGTATTGCTTGCTGCCGACGGTAAAAGCCAGCGTCCGCGTGCCGAGGCTGAGTGTCGCCGGGCCGGGTTTCTGAGTCAGGGGCACGCCGACAATAGCCAGCCATTTGTCCTGTTCCTTTACCACCAGCACCGGTTTGCCATCGAAGCGAGCATTGGGCGCCTGAGCGCCTGGGCCCAAGTCAATGACTGCGACGCCGCCAGGCACCGGCTTGTTCAGTTTCTGGGTGATGTAGCTGGCGTGGGCGGTGCCGGCCAGTGTCAGGCAAAGCAGAAAAGCGAGCAGACGGGGCATGGATCAATCCAGTAGAGAAAGCGTGACCGGGGTCTGGTGGTTGTCTTCGACGCGTACCTGTAACTGACCTTCGCCGAGGCGCGCAGTCAGGCGTTGGCCGTTTTGGGTCTGGCTGGCGCTGCGAATGGCCTGGCCACGCTCATCCAGCAGGATGCTGTAGCCGCGGCCCAGGGTGGCCAGCGGGCTGACCACCTGCAGGGTCTGGACGGTGGCCTGCAACTGTTGGCGACGATCCTTCAGGGCTTCACGCATGGCGCGTGGCAGGCGCTCGGAGAGGCTGTCCAGGCGTTGCTTGAGCAGTGCCAGTGTGCGCCCGGGGTGCTGCGCGGCCAGCCGTGTGTCAAGCCGGGCCAGGCGCTCGCGGCGTTGGTTCAGGCGTTGCTCGAATGCGCGGCGCAGGCGCATATCCAGGTCATCCAGGCGTTGTGCTTGCTGGCGCAGCCGTTCGCCGGGGTGGCGCAGGCGTCGGCTCAGGCCTTCGACACGCAGGCGCGCATGGGCCAGACGGTTTTGCATCTGCAGCAGCAGGCGCCGTTGCAGGCTGTCGATGCGCCGTTGCAGGTCACTGCTGTCTGGCGCCAACAGCTCGGCTGCAGCCGACGGGGTAGGCGCGCGGACGTCGGCGACGAAGTCGCTGATCGAAACGTCGGTTTCATGGCCGACTGCGCTGACGATCGGTGTTACGCAGGCGGCGATGGCCCGGGCCACATCCTCTTCGTTGAAGCACCAGAGGTCTTCAAGCGAGCCGCCGCCACGGGCCAGGATCAGCGCGTCGAAACCCAGGCTGTCGGCCCGTTGCAGTGCGCGAACAATTTGCCCGATGGCTTCACGGCCCTGCACGGCGGTTGGGATCAGGGTCAGCTCAACCTGTGGCGCACGGCGCCGAAAGACACTGATGATGTCGCGGATCACCGCGCCGGTGGGTGAGCTGATAATGCCAATGCGCTGCGGATGCGCGGGCAAGGCAACCTTGCGCTCGCTGCTGAACAGGCCTTCGGCGCCGAGCTTTTCCTTCAGCGCCTCGAAGGCCAGGCGCAAGGCGCCATCACCGGCCGGTTCCACGGTGTCGAGAATCAACTGGTAGTCGCCACGCCCCTCAAACAGAGAGACCTTGCCGCGCACCTTGACCGCCAGGCCATCGCGCAACGCTTGACGCACCCGTGCGGCGTTGTTGCGAAACAGCGCGCAGCGCACCTGGGCACCACTGTCCTTGAGGGTGAAATAGATATGGCCGGAGGCCGGGCGGGCGAGGTTGGATATCTCGCCCTCGACCCAGATACTGCTGAAAACATCTTCAAGCAGCACCCGGGCGCGGCCGTTGAGTTGGCTGACGGTCAGGACTTCGCGGTCCAGACCGAGTCGTTCGAAAGGGTCTCTGATCATGGGCCGCATCATAAAGGATTGTGAGCGCATTGCGCGCTATCGACGGTTCGAATGCAGCCGGTCGCGTCGGGCCGTTGCATCGCTGCTGGCTTGAGAGTGGGTTAAATCGAATGCTCCATGCGTGTGGTCAATGACCTGCGCTGCAGCCGAACAGTGATGGTTGTCTAGGGAAACGTTGAGCCATTCATTCGTTCGCTTAGGAGAAGTCCTGCATTAATTCTGGAATCGGCTGATATACGCCCTCTGGCTAAAGTTGATTAGCTGTCATGCAGGCACAAGGCAAAGCGGTATGTGCAGCAAGTGTAGGCTGACATTAATGCTGCAATGGCCAATCTCGGGGTATTGGGCAATGCCTCTGCGCTGGAAACAACTCAAAGATGGCTGTAAGTCCTTGAATACCTGACGGTCACGAAAAATAGCGCGTAATGCACGCAGCATAAGCCAATGAAATTTACGCTGGCAGCCCTTTCACCACGATACTCAATGCATTTTGGGGAGTTTGAAATGAGTTATCTAGAGGATGTCATAATCAATGAGCCCATCGCTGACGTGCTGACTGCATTCATTCCCAGAGTCCCATACCAGACGATTGATCGTCTGTACGTCCAATTCAAGTTCGAGGTCATCGCCAATGGTGAGCTTATTAAGGTGTATAAACAGCTTTTCAAAGACGGGGTTTTTGTCAAAAATGAAAAAGGCCTGCCGATGAAAGGCCCGAACTGGTCAGTTCCAGATTTTGTAACCTTGAACAAGTACAGGACCGACTCGTTGGATACACCCTCCAACCCGGTTTGATTGAGTGAGGGTTAAATCATAACCATTTAGAACATTCCGATCACTCACGCACAGGTCAGACGGCCTGTGCTGACGTGATCGGAGTTTTCATGGCCTTTACTGGCGAGGGCAGAAATGAGGGGCTGGAGCGCTATCGAGTGCTCAGCATGAAGATAGGCGTGCATGGAACGATGCTTATACGGTAACCCTTGAGGGCTATGAGGGCTATGAGGGCTATGAAGAAGCGGACCCGCTTTACACAGCAGAAGCGGAAGAAGCGTATATCGGCGACAGATGGAAAATGAAATGGGGTGTGAGCAATGAGTTATCTGGAGAAGATCATAGTCAACGAGTCCATCGCTGACGTGCTGACGGCATTAATTCCCATCTCTTCATATCCAATGATTGACTGTATGTACGTTCGATTCAAATTCGAAGTCGTCGCCAGTGGTGAACTTATGAGAGTGTATGAGCAGCTTTTCACAGATGGTGTGTTTGTCACGAACGAAAAAGGCAGGCCTATAAAAGGCCCAAACTGGTCAGTCCCAGATTTTGTAACCTTGAACAAATACAGGACCGACTCGTTGGATACACCCTCCAACCCGGTTTGATCGAGTGAAGGTTCAATCGCAACCATTGAGAGTATTCCGCTCACGTCATCACAGGTCAGACGGCCTGTGATGACGTGAGCGGAGTTTTCCTAGCGTTTACTGACGAGGGCAGAAATAAGGGGCTGGAGCGCTATCGAGTGCTCGGCATGAGGATAGGCGTGTATCGAACGATGCTTATACGGCAACCCTTGATGACTATGGGGCGATGAAGAAGCGGACCCACTTTACAAAGCATAAGCGGAAGAGGCGTATCGGCGACAGATGGAAAATGAAATGAGGTGTTAGCAATGAGTTATTTAGAGGATGTCATAATCAATGAGTCCATCGCTGACGTGCTGACTGCATTTATTCCTGGAGTCTCATACCAGACGATTGATCGTCTGTATGTCCATTTCAAGTTTGAGGTCATCGCCAATGGTGAGCTTATAAAAGTGTATGAGCAGCTTTTCAATGATGGGGTGTTTGTCACGAACGAAAAGGGCCTGCCGATGAAAGGCCCGAACTGGTCAGTCCCAGATTTTGTAACCTTGAACAAGTACAGGACCGACACGCTGGATACACCCTCCAACCCGGTTTGATCCAGTGAAGGTTCAATTACAACCATTGAGAACATTCCGATCACGTCAGCACAGTTCAGGCGGCCAGTGATGACGAGATCGGAGTTTTCCTAGCGTTTACTGACGAGGGCAGAAAATAGGGGCTGGAGCGCTATCGAGTGTTCGGCATGAAGATAGGCGTGTATGGAACGATGCTCATACTGCAACCCTTGAGGGCTATGGGGGCGATGAAGAAGCGGACCCGCTTTATGCAGTAGAAGCGGAAGAAACGCACCGAAGGCAAACAGATAAAGAGAAGTGGGGAGTTTGCAATGAATTATCTAGAGAGTGTCATAATCAATGAGCCCATCGCTGACGTGCTGACTGCATTCATTCCCAGAGTTCCATACCAGACGATTGATTATCTGTACGTCCAATTCAAGTTCGAGGTCATCGCCAATGGTGAACTAATTGAGGTGTATAAGCAGCTTTTCAAAGACGGGGTGTTTGTCAAAAACGAAAAAGGCCTACCGATGAAAGGCCCGAACTGGTCAGTCCCAGATTTTGTAACCTTGAACAAGTACAGGACCGACACGTTGGATACACCCTCAAACCCGGTTTGATTGAGTGAAGGTTCAATCGCAACCATTAACGGTTGGCAGATGAGTCATCCCCGTTCACGCAGGTGCTTAACAAACTGCTGCACCAACGGCCCGGCATCGCGCCGATAGGCGACGGCCACGGTGCTGGTACAGCCCTCATCGGCCAAGGGCACGAATGTTAGTCCGCTGGGCGCGATGTCTTTCATGCAGCGCGGTAGCAGGGCCACGCCAAACCCGGCCTGAATCAACTGCAGTTGCGTGGTCTTGCGTGACACCACTCGCGCAGCCTTCGGAAAGAATCCCGCTTGCATGCATAACTGCGCAGACAGGTAGCTCAAGCCGCCTCGTTGGCGATGGGGGATGGAGATAAAGGCTTCTTCTCGCAATTGCGCCAGGTTGGCTGTGGCCGCGCTGGCCAAGGGGTGGTCGCTGGCCACCGCTAGCAGCAGCGGTTCCTCGAACAGCGGTTCAATGCACAAGGCTTCATGCTGGCGCAGTACGGGGAGGCGCAGCAGGCCCAGCTCCAGCCGGCCTTCGACAAGCTCTTCGAGCTGCGCTTCGGAGGACTGCTGGGCAATCTCCATGGAAACCTTTGGGTTGTCCTGCAGGTAGCGGCTGAGCCGGGCGAGCAAGTGCCCTGTCAGCGGTACGGTGCTGGAGTGACTGAGGCGAAGGCTACCGCGCAGGCCATTACCGATTTCGTGGGCCATGCGACTGGCTTTTTCCAGTTCGCTGAGCAGGCTGCGTGCGCGTGGCAGGAACGCCTCGCCCGCCGTTGTCAGGCGCGGCTGGCGGGCGGTGCGCTCGAACAGTGGCGTGTCGAGCAGGTCTTCCAGCACCTTGATCTGCCGGCTCAAGGCCGATTGGGCGATGTACAGGCGCTCGGCGGCGGCACTGAAGCTGCCGCTGTCGGCGATTTCAACGAAGTAGCGCAGCTGTCGCGTGGAGATCATTGAGCTATGCCTTTTAAAGATACCTTCTGCATGAATTGCATATTAGTCGGCATGGCTGGTGAGTGGATAAAGTTTCCGCGTCTTCCTTAGAGGTCGCTCGCTATGACGGTGGCAATGGTGTTTTCCCTACTTCCCTTTTCGGCGATTGACTGGCTGCTGATCATGTTGGGTGTCGGTGCGGCCTATGTTGTCTTTGGTGTCGCCGGGTTTGGTACAGCGCTGGTCGCGGGGCCGGTGATGATTCAGTTCATGCCGTTGTCGCGGATTATCCCGTTGTTGGTGCTGCTGGATTTCGTGGCGGCGTTTGGTAACTGGCTACCGGCACGCAAGGCTGTGGTTCGCAGCGAGCTGATGCGTCTGCTGCCGTGCATGGCGCTGGGCTGCACCCTGGGTGTGGTGTTCCTGCTCAACCTCAAGTCCGACCTGCTGTTGCTGCTGATGGGGCTGTTTATTACGGCGTATGCCGTCTACAGCCTGGCAGTGACCGTCAAGCCTGCACGCCTGGCGCCTGGCTGGGTGGTGCCAATGGGTACGGTTGGTGGCCTGTTTGGGGCGCTGTTCGGGAGTGGCGGCTTTCTTTATGCGATCTACCTTAATGCCCGGTTGCTCTCCAAGGATCAGGTGCGTGCCACCCAGAGTGCCTTGATCAGTTGCAGTACGCTGGTGCGCCTGAGCCTGTTCCTGCTGGCGGGTGTGTATGCCGACCTGCCGTTGTTGCTGCTGGCGCTGTGCCTGGCGCCGATGATGCTGCTGGGCGTGTGGGTGGGCCGACGGCTGACCTTGAACATGTCGCGCGAAGCGTTTGTGTGCATGGTCACCTGGCTGGTGCTGGCCAGTGGTATTGCACTGATCGGTCGCTATCTGAGTGCCTGAGCACGGGTTAAACTGGCGGCTTTGAATTGGTTTGGCCGTCGTTATGAATACCCAGTGCATCATCGTCCCGAAAATTTCCACGGTCCCGGTACACGAGCCGAGAGCCCGGGCGATCCTGCGTTGGCTAGTGCGCGAAAACATTGTCGAAGAACAGCTGAGCACCTGCGGGCGTACCGGCAATCGCATGGCGTATGCCATTGCGCCGGGCGCACGCAAGGTGGTGCTGCATCCGGAGCTACTGCCGTTCGATCAGCCGATCAATGGCCTTGAGGTGGTCACCAAGCGTTGCATCTATACGCCGGTGCAGGGGTTTCTGGAGGAGGCCGGGTGTGCCGAATGCCGTCGCGAGGTTGGCGAGGCGCTGTTCGAGAGCCTGGAAGAGTGGATGCCTGGGCAGACCGATAACTTCACCTGCCCCGAGTGCGGCCATGAGGACGATATCAACGGCTTCCTGTTCCTGCAGCCGTGTGGTTTTTCCAACCTGGGGTTTATCTTCAACAACTGGGCCGAAGCTGGTTTCAAACCCTCTTTTATCGAAGCATTTGCCGATTGGCTGGACCAGCCCGTGGCCGTGGTGCAGGTGACATTGAACGACAACTGACCGAAGGGCCATCTATACATTGAGTGAAGGCCCGGGTATGAGTATAATGGCGCGCTTCCATTTTTCCCGCCCGGGAGCCCCCGCGATGCTGCGTATCAGCCAAGAAGCCCTGACCTTCGACGACATTCTCCTAGTGCCTGGTTATTCCGAGGTACTGCCCAATGAAGTCAGTCTCAAGACCCGTTTGACCCGTGGCATCGAGCTGAATATTCCGTTGGTTTCCGCCGCCATGGATACCGTGACCGAAGCCCGCCTGGCCATTGCAATGGCACAGGAAGGTGGCATCGGCATCATCCACAAGAACATGACCATCGAGCAGCAGGCTGCCGAAGTGCGCAAGGTCAAGAAGTTCGAGGCTGGCGTGGTCAAAGACCCGATCACCATCGACGCTGACGCTACCGTGCGCGACTTGTTCGAATTGACCCGCCTGAACAATATCTCCGGTGTACCGGTACTGCACAAGGGTGACCTGGTCGGTATCGTGACCTCCCGTGACGTGCGCTTCGAGAACCGTCTGGACGCCACCGTGCGTGAAGTGATGACGCCGAAAGAGCGTCTGGTCACTGTCCGCGAAGGCGCCGACAAGAACGAAGTCCGCGAGCTGCTGCACAAGCACCGCCTGGAAAAAGTCCTGATCGTCGACGAGCAATTCGCCCTCAAGGGCATGATGACCGTCAAGGACATCGAAAAGGCCAAGGCCTACCCGCTGGCCAGCAAGGACGACCAGGGTCGTCTGCGCGTCGGCGCTGCTGTCGGCACCGGCAAGGACACTGGCGAGCGCGTTGCCGCACTGGTTGCTGCTGGCGTTGACGTGGTTGTGGTCGACACCGCGCACGGTCATTCCAAAGGCGTTATCGACCGCGTTCGCTGGGTCAAGGAAAACTTCCCAGAAGTGCAGGTCATCGGCGGCAACATCGCCACTGGCGCTGCGGCCAAGGCACTGGTTGAAGCTGGCGCTGATGCGGTCAAGGTCGGTATCGGCCCAGGCTCGATCTGCACCACCCGTATCGTTGCAGGTGTTGGCGTGCCGCAAATCAGCGCCATCGCCAATGTCTCTGCTGCACTGGAAGGCACCGGTGTGCCATTGATCGCTGACGGCGGTATCCGTTTCTCTGGTGACCTGTCCAAGGCCATCGTTGCAGGCGCTTCCTGCGTAATGATGGGTTCGATGTTCGCCGGTACCGAAGAAGCGCCAGGTGAGATCGAGCTGTTCCAGGGCCGCTCCTACAAGGCGTACCGCGGCATGGGTTCGCTGGGTGCTATGTCCCAGGCCCAGGGCTCTTCCGATCGCTACTTCCAGGACTCCTCGGCCGGTGCCGAGAAGCTGGTACCGGAAGGTATCGAAGGTCGCGTTCCGTACAAAGGCTCCCTGACCGCAATCATTCACCAATTGATGGGCGGTCTGCGCTCCTCGATGGGTTACACCGGCAGTGCCACCATCGAAGAGATGCGCACCAAGCCTGAGTTTGTCCGCATCACCGGTGCCGGCATGGCCGAGTCCCACGTGCATGACGTGCAGATCACCAAAGAAGCGCCTAACTACCGCGTAGGTTGATGCTTCTGGCAGTACTAGCAAGCGGGGCTGTTATCGACAGCCCCGTGTCGTTTCCGATTACCACTGACGAGATTGAGTCATGGCCCTCGACATTCACGCTCACCGCATCCTGATCCTCGATTTCGGTTCCCAGTACACCCAACTGATCGCTCGTCGCGTTCGCGAAATCGGTGTGTACTGCGAACTGCATCCGTTCGACATGGACGATGAAGCGATTCGCGAATTCGCCCCGCGCGGCATCATCCTCGCAGGCGGCCCCGAGTCGGTCCACGAAGCCAACAGCCCACGTGCACCGCAAGCCGTTTGGGACCTGGGCGTACCTGTGTTCGGCATCTGCTACGGCATGCAGACCATGGCCGAGCAATTGGGCGGCAAGGTTGAAGGTTCCGACCTGCGCGAATTTGGTTACGCCCGTGTCGATGTCGTCGGCAAGAGCCGCGTGCTGGACGGCATCGAAGACCATGTAGACGACGATGGCGTATTCGGCCTCGATGTCTGGATGAGCCACGGTGACAAGGTTACCGAGATTCCAGCCGGCTTCCACATTCTGGCCAGCACCCCGAGCTGCCCGATCGCCGGTATGGCCGACGACACCCGTGGCTACTACGGCGTGCAGTTCCACCCGGAAGTGACCCACACCAAGCAGGGCGGTCGCATCCTGTCGCGCTTCATCCTCGACATCTGCGGCTGCGAAGCACTGTGGACTGCGTCGAACATCGTTGAAGACGCCATTGCCCAGGTGCGTGAGCAGGTGGGTTCGGCAAACGTACTGCTGGGGCTGTCTGGCGGTGTCGACTCTTCGGTGGTGGCTGCGCTGTTGCACCGTGCCATTGGCGATCAACTGACCTGCGTCTTCGTCGATAACGGCCTGCTGCGTCTGCACGAAGGTGAGCAAGTGATGGCCATGTTCGCCGAGAACATGGGCGTCAAGGTGATCCGTGCCAACGCCGAGGAACAGTTCCTGTCCAATCTGGCCGGCGAAGCCGACCCGGAGAAGAAGCGCAAGATCATCGGTCGCACCTTCATCGACGTGTTCGATGCTGAGGCGAGCAAGCTGGAGAACATCCAGTTCCTGGCCCAGGGCACCATCTACCCTGACGTGATCGAGTCGGCCGGTGCCAAGAGCGGCAAGGCTCACGTGATCAAGTCGCACCACAACGTTGGTGGCCTGCCAGAGGAAATGAACCTCAAGCTGGTCGAGCCGCTGCGCGAGCTGTTCAAGGACGAAGTCCGCCGTATCGGTCTGGAACTGGGCCTGCCTTACGACATGGTCTACCGTCACCCGTTCCCGGGCCCAGGCCTGGGGGTGCGGATCCTCGGTGAGGTGAAGAAAGAGTACGCCGACCTGCTGCGTCGTGCCGACCACATCTTCATCGAAGAGCTGCGCAAGGCCGACTGGTACCACAAGGTCAGCCAGGCGTTCGTGGTGTTCCAGCCCGTCAAATCCGTTGGCGTGGTAGGTGATGGCCGTCGTTACGCCTGGGTCGTGGCCCTGCGTGCCGTGGAAACCATCGACTTCATGACCGCCCGTTGGGCGCACCTGCCGTACGAGCTGCTGGAAACTGTCAGTGGTCGCATCATCAACGAGATCGATGGCATCTCGCGGGTGACCTACGACGTGTCGAGCAAGCCGCCGGCAACCATCGAGTGGGAATGATCCCAGGTCCGGCATAGGCTACTGACAAACCCCCGCTTTTTAGCGGGGGTTTGTTTTTTAAGCCAAGGTGAACTCGAATTTCACTTTGCCCTGGGACGAAAAGTAAATGTCCAACTCCGAGTCCAGGTCTAACGTGCCGGAAGTTTAAACCGAGTAGGCCATGATATTTTTGTAGGGCGGGGAGGTGAAATCCTTTTTGCTGCCGTGCATCTTGGTTTCCGCCAAACTTCGGCGGTAAGCCGGGCAGCACAGAAGCATCGCTCACGTTGACGTACCTTGGGGCTAAAACGGGTAGCTTCAGTGTTCATGACTCAATCTTCTTGAATCAATATTTTTACAGGTTGGTGTTTTCATGCATAAGAGGATAAATCCAGGTTTTTTATTTGATAGCACCCAATACGGATTCAGCCAGGCTGTTGTTTCAAAAGGAAGCAATCACATTTTCTTATCGGGGCAAGTTGCAGCCAACGCAGATCAGTCTCTGCACAGTGTTGGCATGTACGAGCAAGCAATACAGTGCTTAACATGCATTGAAAGGTTGTTGGCAGAAGTCCCTGCGCGCTTGAGTGATGTAACGATTCTCAGAATCTATATACGAGCTGATGCGAGTAATCCAGATTCTCAGAACGATATCTCAAGAGCACTGCATGACTCATTTGGAGACAAGTTGCCAGCCTCCTCGTGGATCTTGGTCTCGGGGTTGGCGAGCCCAGACTGGCTCCTGGAGATTGAAGCCCAAGCCGTTACTGAATAATGTGATCGCGCTCGGGCGTGTAAACGCCTGCGGCAGGCGTTTACACGATTTGTTCTAATGGTTGCCCGGCGAAACGCTGGAGAGGCCATTGACCGGTACCAGGGCAAGCCTGGATCCCACAGGGAACGCCCATGTTCTGCGCGGTCCCCTGTGGGAGTTGGCTTGCCAACGATGCAGGCGCCGCATGTTCGCTGACACCCCGCTTCGCGCAGTGCTGTCAGGCAAAAATATGTGCAGAGATAAGCTTGGAAATTTCGACGATCGCGGTCTTGCCGGTGAACTCGAACTTCACTTTGCCCAGCGACGAAAAGTAAATTTCCAGCTCCGAGTCCAGGTCGAACGTGCCGGAGGTTTCAACCGAGTAGGCCACGATATTTTTGTAGGGCAGGGAGGTGAAATCCTTTTTGCTGCCGGTGAGGCCTTGCACGTTCACCGCGATGATGCGCTTGTTGGTGAACACCACGCCGTCGCGCATGGATTTGTAAGCGTCGATGACGTGTTCGCCGTCTAGCAGCAGGGCGGTTACGCGTTCGGCGTATTCGTCGTTTTGCTTGAGTTTGAAGAAGCCTTTGTTGTTGAAGTCGATCATGCGTGGATATCCCTATGAGGTAAGCAACAGTCCAGGTTTTTCAATGGCAGGGGCTGGTCGTGGGGATTCTGGTGCAGGTGGGGTGTGTGCCACAAGGCGGGTGCGACAAAGTCTTCACTTAATCTTTCTCAAATGCAGGTGTATCGTATTCGCCCTTCATCGCTGGCACAGTTCGCCAGCCTGTTGAGTCTGCAGTACGAGGTGCTTGCTCCGATGTCCTTTACCCGGCGACAAATTCTCGGTGGCCTTACTGGCTTGGTGGCGGTTGGCCTGGGGGCGGGTGGCGCTGCGCGCTATTGGCTGGGCAGGACCGACCCGAATGCTGGCCATGACTACGAGCTGATTGCCGCACCCCTGGATGTGGAGCTGGTATCGGGCTACAAGACACCGGCGTGGGCGTTTGGGCCTTCGGCGCCGGGCACCGAGTTGCGCGTACGTCAGGGCGAATGGCTGCGTGTACGCTTCATCAATCACCTGCCGGTTCCCACGACTATCCACTGGCATGGCATTCGCCTGCCGCTGGAAATGGATGGCGTACCCTACGTTTCGCAACTGCCGGTATTGCCGGGCGAATACTTCGACTACAAATTCCGTGTGCCGGATGCCGGTAGCTACTGGTATCACCCGCATGTGAGCAGTAGTGAGGAGCTGGGACGCGGGCTGGTGGGGCCGTTGATTGTCGAGGAGCGCGAGCCCACCGGGTTCAAGTACGAGCGCACCCTGAGCCTGAAGAGCTGGCATGTGGACGAGCAAGGGGCCTTTGTGGCCTTCAGCGTGCCTCGTGAAGCTGCCCGGGGTGGTACGGCGGGGCGCTTGCTCACCATCAATGGTGAACCCAATGCTGTTGTCGATCTGCCGGCTGGGCAGATTGTCCGCGTGCGCTTGCTCAACCTGGACAACACCCTGACCTACCGGATCAACCTGCGCGGGAATGCCGAGGCGCGTATTTATGCGCTGGATGGCAACCCGATCACGCCGCGTCCGCTGGGCAAGGACTACTGGTTGGGCCCGGGTATGCGTATTTGTCTGGCGATCAAGGTGCCGCCGGCGGGTGAGGAAATCTCCCTGCGCGATGGCCCGGTACGCTTGGGTACCTTGCGCTCGGTCGCCAGCAATGACACGCCGAGTGACTGGCCGCCAGCGCTGCCGGCCAACCCGGTGGCCGAGCCGGATCTGGCCAATGCCGAGAAGCTCCACTTCAATTTTGAGTGGGCAGGTTCGGTGTCGGTGAATACCGAGAATCGACCGCCGAGCCTGTGGCAGATCAATGGTGTTGCCTGGGACATCACGGATAAGACCTGCTCTGATCGCCCGATTGCTACGCTGAAGAAGGGCAAGAGCTACATCTTCGAGCTGAAGAACATGACCCAGTATCAGCACCCTGTTCACCTGCATGGCATGTCCTTCAAGGTGATTGGGTCGAACCGACGCAAAATCGAGCCGTACTTCACCGACACCTACCTGTTGGGCAAGAACGAACGCGCCCAGGTCGCCTTGGTAGCCGATAACCCGGGAACCTGGATGTTCCACTGTCATGTCATCGATCACATGGAAACCGGCCTGATGGCTGCAATCGAGGTGGCATGATGCGCCAGCCCCAGATCATTGATCGCAGTCGCGATCAGGTTTTCATGCAGATGGCCCTTGACCTTGCAGCCCAAGGCGCGGCCTTGGGTGAAGTGCCGGTGGGTGCGGTGTTGGTGCAGCATGGTGAGGTCATTGGTCGGGGGTTCAATTGCCCGATCAGTGGCAGTGATCCCAGCGCGCATGCCGAGATGGTCGCCATTCGTGCGGCCGCGCAGGCTGCCAGTAACTACCGCTTGCCGGGCAGCACCCTCTACGTGACGCTGGAGCCGTGCAGCATGTGCGCAGGGCTGATCGTCCATTCGCGTATTGCCCGTGTGGTGTACGGGGCGCTGGAGCCTAAAGCCGGGGTGGTGCAGAGCCAGGGGCAGTTTTTTACCCAGGGTTTTCTCAATCACCGCGTGCTGTTTGAAGGCGGGGTATTGGCCGAAGAATGCGGCAGTATTCTCACTGAGTTCTTCAAGGCGCGGCGTGCGCGATCCTGAGCGGGCATGCCGCTGGAAAGTGCGCGATGACTGACAGCGGGGCTCAGAGGGACGACGGCTGCTCAGGTGGTTTGGTCTTGTTGACCCCCGGCACATGCAGCGTGCCTTCGGCCACCTGATTGCCCTCAAGCTGTGGCTGCGTAACCCAGGTCAGGATGTCGTAGTAGCGACGGATGTTGGCCACGAAGTGCACGGGTTCACCGCCGCGGGCGTAGCCATACCGGGTTTTGCTGTACCACTGCTTTTGCGACAGGCGTGGCAGCATTTTCTTTACATCCAGCCACTTGTTCGGGTTCAGGCCTTCCCGGGCCGCCAGTTTGCGTGCGTCGTCCAGGTGGCCGCTGCCCACGTTGTAGGCCGCCAGTGCGAACCAGGTACGGTCCGGCTCTTCGATCTTGTCGTCCAGCTCGTTCTTGACGTGCATGAAGTACTTGGCGCCACCGCTGATGCTCTGCTTGGGGTCCAGTCGATTGGAGACGCCCATGGCCTGGGCCGTGCGTTGGGTGAGCATCATCAGCCCGCGAACGCCGGTCTTGGAGGTGACCTCTGCCTGCCACATCGACTCTTGGTAGCCGATGGCCGCCAGCAGGCGCCAATCAACCTTTTCTTTCTTGGCCGTGGCCTGGAAATGCTTCTCGAAGCGTGGCAAGCGTTGCTGCAGGTGTTGGGCGAAGGTGTACGCGCCGACGTAGCCAAGTACATCGACATGGCCGTAGTAACGGTCTTTCAGGCGTTGCAGGGTGCCGTTCTTTTGGGCCTTGTCGAGGAAGGTGTTGATTTCGTTGAGCAGGCTGTTGTCGTCGCCAGCGGCGACGGCCCAGCGCTGGTCGCGGGCATCCCCCAGATCAAACGCTACCCGTACGTTGGGGAAGTACACCTGATTCATTGCCAATTCGTTGGAGTCGACCAGGGTCAGGTCGATCTGGCCTTCGTCGACCATGCGTAGCAGGTCGACCACTTCGACCGCCTCGGACTCTTCGTAGCTGAGCTTGGGGTACTGTTTCTTCAGTTCCGCCAACTGCTCGGCATGGGAGCTGCCCTTGAGCACCATGATGCGCTTGCTGACCAGGTCGGTGACGTCGGTAGGGCGTGAGCGGCCGTTGCGATAAATGATCTGGGGCGTGACTTCCAGGTAGGGGTGGGAAAAGCGCACCTGTTGTTTGCGCTGCTCGCTGCTGACCAGGCCGGCGGCCGCCAGTACCGGGCCTTGTGGCTTGCCCAGTTGTCCGAACAGGTCATCAAGGTTGTCGGCGGTTTCGATCTTCAGCTCTACCCCCAGATCGTCGGCAAAGCGCTTGACCAGTTCGTACTCGAAGCCGGTTTCGCCGTTGCGGTCCTGGAAGTAGGTGGCCGGGCTGTTGCGGGTAACCACGCGCAGCACGCCATCCTCTTTGACTCGCTCGAGTGTGCTGGGTTTTTCAACGCAGGCACCGAGCAGCAGTAAGAGTCCGGTTGCGATGAGCCATTTGGCGCAACGCTGGCGCAAAGCAGTCTGGGCAAACATAACGTGCAGTATACGCAAAGGTCAGGCCCAGCCATATCTCGACAATGGGTGGCTTGTCTGTTAGCGATGGGCAAAAATGTACGCGCAAAACGTAGGGTTTTTACCGTCTTTTTCAATTTAAGAGGTGGCGCTGTTGTAGGCCGTCAGCAGATACCGATATTCGGGCAGGGGTGGATGCAGCGTTTCGAGTGCCTGACGCGCCGGTTTAGGCTACAATGCACGGCCTCTAAGCACACCCCCTTCCTGAGGCTGTCCCGACGATGTTGATCCTGCGCGGCGCTCCTGCCCTTTCTGCCTTTCGCCACGGTAAGTTAATCGAGCAACTGAGCCAGAAAGTCCCCGCTGTTAGTGGTTTGTATGCTGAATTCGCTCATTTCGCCGAGGTTGACGGTGATCTGACCGCCGACCAACAGCAGGTGCTTGCACGTCTGCTCAAGTACGGCCCTAGCGTACCGGTCCAGGAGCCCACTGGCCGCCTGTTTCTGGTAGTGCCACGTTTCGGCACCATTTCGCCCTGGTCGAGCAAGGCCAGCGACATCGCCCACAACTGTGGCCTGACTAATATCCAGCGCCTGGAGCGGGGTATCGCCTTCTATGTCAGCGGTGAGCTGAGCGAGGCTGATGTCGTTGCTGTTGCCGACGTGCTGCACGACCGCATGACTCAGCTGGTGCTGAGCAAGCTGGAAGATGCCGCGGGTCTGTTCAGTCACGCACAACCCAAGCCGTTGACGGCGGTCGATGTGCTGGCCGGTGGCCGCGCCGCACTGGAAAAGGCCAACGTCGAGTTGGGCCTGGCCCTGGCTGACGATGAGATCGATTACCTGGTCAATGCCTTCCTGGGCTTGAAGCGCAATCCGCACGACATCGAGCTGATGATGTTCGCCCAGGCCAACTCCGAGCATTGCCGGCACAAGATCTTCAATGCCAGCTGGGATATCGATGGCGAAAGCCAGGAAAAAAGCCTGTTCGGCATGATCAAGAACACCTACCAACTGCACAGCGAAGGCGTGTTGTCTGCTTACAAGGACAACGCCTCGGTGATCGTAGGTTCCGTGGCCGGTCGTTTCTTCCCGAACCCTGAAACTCGCCAGTACGGCGCGGTGCAGGAGCCGGTCCACATCCTGATGAAGGTCGAGACCCACAACCACCCGACCGCTATTGCGCCGTTCCCGGGTGCTTCTACCGGCTCCGGTGGCGAGATTCGTGACGAAGGCGCTACCGGCCGTGGTGCCAAGCCGAAAGCGGGCCTGACCGGTTTCACCGTTTCCAACCTGCGCATCCCCGGTTTCGAACAGCCTTGGGAAAAGCCTTACGGCAAGCCTGAGCGTATCGTCAACGCGCTGGACATCATGATTGAAGGCCCACTGGGTGGTGCGGCGTTCAACAACGAATTCGGTCGTCCAGCCCTGACCGGCTACTTCCGTACCTTCGAGCAGTCGATCACGACCCCGCACGGTGATGAAGTCCGTGGCTACCACAAGCCGATCATGCTGGCCGGTGGTATGGGCAACATCCGTGAAGATCACGTGCAGAAGGGCGAAATCAGCGTCGGCGGCAAACTGATCGTGCTGGGTGGCCCGGCCATGCTGATCGGCCTGGGCGGCGGTGCCGCCTCGTCGATGGCGACCGGTTCCAGCTCGGCTGACCTGGACTTCGCTTCCGTTCAGCGGGAAAACCCTGAAATGGAGCGTCGTTGCCAGGAAGTGATCGACCGCTGCTGGCAGCTGGGCGACAACAACCCGATCAAGTTCATTCACGACGTCGGTGCGGGCGGCCTGTCCAACGCTTTCCCTGAGTTGGTTAACGACGCCGGTCGCGGCGGTCGTTTCGAACTGCGCAACGTGCCGAACGACGAGCCAGGCATGGCGCCGCTGGAAATCTGGAGCAACGAATCCCAAGAGCGTTATGTGCTCTCGGTCGATGCGGCCGATTTCGAGCGTTTCAAGGCTATCTGTGAGCGTGAGCGCTGCCCGTTCGCGGTGGTTGGCGAGGCCATTGCCGAACCGCATCTGACCGTTACCGACAGCCATTTCGGCAACAATCCGGTGGATATGCCACTGGACGTGCTGCTGGGCAAGCCGCCAAAGATGCACCGTTCGGTGACCCGTGAAGCGGAACTGGGCGATGATTTCGATCCAAGCGCACTGGCGCTGGATGACTCCATTGATCGCGTATTGCGTCACCCTGCGGTGGCCAGCAAGAGCTTCCTGATCACCATCGGCGACCGCACCATCACGGGTCTGGTTGCTCGCGACCAGATGGTCGGCCCGTGGCAAGTGCCCGTGGCCGATGTCGCTGTCACCGCCACCAGTTTCGATGTCTACACCGGTGAAGCGATGGCCATGGGTGAGCGTACCCCGCTGGCCCTGCTCGATGCCCCGGCGTCCGGTCGCATGGCGATTGGCGAGACCCTGACCAACATGGCTGCCTCGCGGATCGGCAAGCTGTCCGACATCAAACTGTCGGCCAACTGGATGTCCGCCGCAGGTCACCCGGGTGAAGATGCGCGTCTGTATGACACCGTCAAGGCCGTTGGTATGGAGCTGTGCCCAGAGCTGGGCCTGACCATTCCGGTGGGCAAGGACTCCATGTCCATGAAGACCCGCTGGAGCGAAGAGGGCGAGGAGAAGAGCGTTACCTCGCCGCTGTCGCTGGTTGTCACCGGTTTTGCGCCCGTGACTGACATTCGCAAGACCCTCACCCCAGAGCTGCGCATGGACAAGGGCGAGACCGATCTGATCCTGATCGACCTCGGCCGTGGCCAGAACCGCATGGGTGCCTCGATCCTGGCACAGACCCACGGCAAACTGGGCAGCCAGGCGCCTGACGTCGACGATGCCGAAGACCTGAAAGCCTTCTTCGCTGTGATCCAGGGCCTGAACGCTGACGGTCATCTGTTGGCCTACCACGACCGTTCCGATGGTGGTCTGCTGGTCAGCGCACTGGAAATGGCCTTTGCCGGCCACTGTGGCCTGAGCCTGGAGCTCGACACCCTGACCAGCAAGCGTGAGAAGGTCGCGGCGATTCTTTTCAACGAAGAGTTGGGTGCGGTCATCCAGGTGCGTCAGGACGCTACGGCAGAGGTACTGGCACAGTTCAGCGCCGCAGGCCTTGGCGAGGACTGTGTTGCCGTGATCGGTCAACCGATCAACAGCGCAGAAGTGCAGATCAGCCTGAACGGCGAAGTGCTGTTCGACGGTGAGCGCAGTGTGTTGCAGCGCACCTGGGCAGAAACCAGCTACCGGATCCAGCGTCTGCGTGATAACGCTGACTGTGCCGATCAGGAGTTCAATGCCCTGCTGGAAGAAGACAACCCAGGCTTGAACGCCAAGCTGGGCTTTGACGTCAACCAGGATGTCGCGGCGCCTTACATCAAGACCGGTATTCGCCCGCAAGTGGCTGTACTGCGTGAGCAGGGTGTCAACGGCCAGGTAGAAATGGCCGCTGCGTTCGACCGCGCCGGCTTCAATGCCATCGACGTGCACATGAGCGATATCCTCGCCGGTCGCGTTGACCTGAACGACTTCAAGGGGCTGGTCGCCTGTGGTGGCTTCTCTTATGGTGACGTGCTGGGTGCCGGTGAAGGCTGGGCCAAGTCGGCCCTGTTCAACAGCCGTGCGCGTGATGCCTTCCAGGGCTTCTTCGAGCGTAACGACAGCTTCACCCTGGGTGTCTGCAACGGTTGCCAGATGCTCTCCAACCTGCATGAGCTGATTCCGGGCAGCGAGCTCTGGCCGCACTTCGTGCGTAACCGTTCCGAGCAGTTCGAGGCCCGTGTGGCCATGGTTCAGGTTCAGGAGTCGAACTCGATCTTCCTGCAGGGCATGGCCGGTTCGCGTATGCCGATCGCCATCGCTCACGGTGAAGGTCATGCCGAGTTCCAGAGCCCTGAGGCGCTGCTTGAGGCAGACCTGTCCGGCTGCGTGGCGCTGCGTTTTGTCGACAACCATGGCAAGGTCACCGAAGCTTACCCGGCCAACCCTAACGGTTCGCCGCGCGGTATCACTGGCCTGACCAGTCGCGACGGTCGCGTCACCATCATGATGCCGCACCCTGAGCGGGTCTTCCGTGCCGTACAGAACTCCTGGAAGCCGGACGAGTGGAGCGAAGACGGTGCGTGGATGCGGATGTTCCGTAACGCGCGCGTGTGGGTGAACTAAGCCGGATGTACAAGCTCGCCTTCTTCGTACCGCCTAGCCATCTAGAGGTGGTCAAGGCTGCCGTATTCGCCGCCGGTGGCGGCCGAATCGGTGACTATGACTGCTGCGCCTGGCAGGTACTTGGCCAGGGCCAGTTTCGCCCATTGGACGGCAGCCAGCCGTTCATTGGGCAGGCGGGTGTGGTTGAGCAGGTGGAAGAGTGGCGGGTGGAGTTGGTGGTGGCCGACGCGTTGATTGAATCGGTCGTCACCGCTCTGAAACAGAGCCATCCGTATGAAACCCCGGCCTATGAAGTCTGGCAGCTCGCCAACTTTTGAGGGGTTCAATAAAAACGCCGCGATCGATACCGATCGCGGCGTTTTTTTATGGGTTCAGTTTACTGTTCTTGCTGCCTCAGGGGCGGATCTCGATCATGGTGCCGTCCTTGACCAGGCTCCAGACTTCGCGCATGTCAGCGTTCTTCATGGCGATGCAGCCTTCGGTCCAGTCCAGGGTATGGAAGTACCACTCCGGGTACTCGTCATTGAGGGGGGTGCCGTGGATCATGATCATGCCGCCAGGCTCGACACCTTCGCGGCGCGCTCGGGCGGCATCGCTGACGTTCGGGTAGGAGACATGCATGGCCAGGTTGTAGCGATCGCTAACCTTGCGCCAGTCAAGCCAGTACAGGCCTTCCGGGGTGCGTTTGTCACCTTCGCGCTGTTTCGGGCCGTTGGGCTGCTTGCCCAGGGAGATGCGGTAGCTCTTGAATGGTTCTCCAGCGCTGATCAGTTGCAGTTGACGGGCTGATTTGATGACCAGCACTTTGTCGACTGTGCGTTGCTGTGAGACCGGCTTGGTCACGATGGTTTCGGTGAAGGCCGCCTGAGATACCGAGGCCACTGTGAGGCAGAAGAGGGCAAGCAACCAACGCATGAAACAATATCCCTGATAAGTAGCCAGATCTAAGTTGTGAATGACGGGCCGAACAGGGGGGGTAGGCATTCGTTACCGACCGGGAAGCGCTGCTCGACGAGGTCACGATAATAGCATTCTAGGGTACGACTGATGGTGCGGAAAGCCAGCTCATCCCAAGGTATTTCGCTTTTTTCAAACAGCCGTACTTCCAGGCTTTCCTCGCCAATGGCGAAATCCAGATCGCTCAGTTCGGCGCGGAAGAACACGTGTACCTGGTTGATATGCGGCAGGTCGAACAGTTGGTACAGGCTCATTGGGCCAAGTCGCGCGCAGGCCTCTTCGATGGTCTCGCGGCGAGCGGCCTGTTCGATGGTCTCACCGTTCTCCATGAAGCCAGCAGGCAGCGTCCAGTACCCGCGTCGAGGTTCGATGGCGCGGCGGCACAGCAGTATCTGGCTGCCCCAGATTGGCAGAACGCCGGCGACGATGTTCGGGTTCTGGTAATGAACGGTCTGGCAATGCTCGCACACATAGCGCAGGCGGCTGTCGCCTTCGGGGATGCACTGAATGACCGGTTTGCCGCAGGCGCTGCAGAAATTCATGATCGGATTATCCTGATGGTTAGGCCTATCTTCGCGCCAGCGTCGGCAGGCCCGCAAGCGGGTTTGCCGCAGGGGGTTGGGCAGGGCGGTGCATTTGGTGCATGATGAGGAGAGTCCTTGAGTTGAGAGAGACCATGCTGGACGAGTTACTTCGCCGAGTGAGTAGTCATACACCGAGTACCCTGGAGACGGATCGACGTTTTCCCGAGGCCGCCGTGTTATTGCCCATCACGCGCAGCGACGAGCCTGAGCTGGTGCTCACCTTGCGCGCCAAGGGGCTTTCCACCCATGGTGGTGAAGTAGCCTTCCCGGGTGGTCGACGCGACCCGGAAGACCCCGACCTGATCTTCACCGCCTTGCGCGAGGCCGAGGAGGAGATTGGCCTGCCGCCGGGTCTGGTGGAGGTCATCGGCCCGTTAAGCCCACTGATTTCCCTGCACGGCTTGCGTGTCACGCCCTTTGTCGGGGTGATTCCCGACTATGTCGAGTACCGCGCCAACGATGCCGAAATTGCCGCGGTGTTTACTGTGCCGCTGGCGTTCTTTCGTCAGGACCCGCGCGACCATACGCACCGCATCGACTATCAGGGGCGCAGTTGGTATGTGCCCAGCTACCGATTCGGCGAATACAAGATCTGGGGGTTGTCGGCGATCATGATCGTCGAGCTGGTCAATCTGGTTTACGATGCCGGCATCAGTTTGCACAAGCCGCCAGAGCGTTTCATTCCAATCTGAGCGGGCTCAACCGCCATGATCCAATCGTGAGGAACCACGCATGAAATACCGTCTGGGCGACCTGCGGGTCGAAGCTCATCCGCAGAGCTGGGCTGCGCCCACCGCCACGCTGATTGGCAAGGTGCGCCTGCAGGCGGGCGCCAGTGTCTGGTTCGGTGCGGTACTGCGTGGTGACAACGAGCTGATCGACATTGGCGAGAACAGCAACGTTCAGGACGGTACGGTGATGCACACCGACATGGGTTCGCCGCTGACCATCGGCAAGGGCGTGACGATTGGTCACAATGCCATGCTCCATGGCTGCACGGTGGGTGACTACAGCCTGATCGGCATCAACGCAGTAATCCTCAACGGCGTGCGTATCGGCAAGCACTGTATTATCGGCGCCAATGCACTGATTCCCGAAGGCAAGGAGATCCCCGATGGCTCCTTGGTCATGGGCTCGCCGGGCAAGGTCGTGCGCGAACTGACAGAAGCGCAGATGAAAATGCTTGAAGCCAGTGCGGCCCACTACGTTCACAACGCACAGCGTTATGCCCGTGATCTGGCTGAGCAGGAGGCATGATGGTCAGCCCGGAGCGCCCGGTGGCGTCACCTTGTGTCAACGTGTGCGCACTGGACGAGCAGGATATCTGTACCGGTTGTCAGCGTACCGCCAGTGAAATCACGCGCTGGGGGCGCATGGACAACAGTGAGCGGCGTAAGGTGCTGCTGTTGTGCCACGAGCGCGCGCTGGCTGCGGGTTTGATACTGCCGACGGCCCAGCCATCGGCTTGAGCCTTACCGGGGCGGTCAAGTATTCTGTGCGGCTTGCCCTTCGGTTGCCCCTATGTTCTTTCTGATCGCTTACATCAGCAGTGTCGTGCTGATCAACTACGCCTTTTCCAGCGCCCCGCACCTGGACATCATCTGGTCTGCCTGGGGTGGTCTGGTGTTTATCCTGCGCGATATGGTGCAAACCCGCTTTGGGCATGGCGCTCTGATCGCCATGCTGGCAGCCCTGGTACTGTCCTACCTGACCTCCGAACCGGCCATCGCCCTGGCCAGCGCCACGGCTTTTGCGGTCTCCGAGTGCATCGACTGGCTGGTCTTCAGTATCACCAAGCGGCCCTTGCATGACCGCCTCTGGCTCAGCTCGGCGCTGAGCATTCCGCTGGATACCTTTATCTTCTTCGGCATGATCGGTGCGCTGACGCCTGCGGTAGTCGGTACTGCATTGGGCTCCAAATTTGCCGGTGTGACGGTGGTCTGGCTGGCGATGGCCTGGCGCGCGCGGAAAAACGCTTACGCCAGCTGAGGCTTAGATGACCGGTTCATGTAAAATGTGCCCCCTATTACCGGGTTGCACCGAGCGCGGGGCGGCCCTGGACTCCTTCCTTTTGAGGACCTGAGATGACCCGTATCGGAACCCCATTGTCGCCGACCGCGACCCGCGTACTGCTGTGTGGCTGCGGCGAGCTGGGCAAGGAAGTGGTAATCGAGCTGCAACGCCTGGGTGTTGAAGTGATTGCCGTGGACCGTTACGCCGATGCGCCGGCCATGCAGGTGGCGCACCGTAGTCATGTGATCAACATGCTCGATGGTGTTGCCCTGCGCGCTGTGATCGAGGCCGAGAAGCCGCACTACATCGTTCCGGAAATTGAAGCCATTGCCACCGCGACCCTGGTCGAGCTTGAAGCTGAAGGCTTTACCGTGGTGCCGACAGCCCGTGCTGCGCAATTGACCATGAACCGTGAAGGCATCCGTCGTCTGGCCGCTGAAGAGCTCGATCTGCCAACCTCGCCGTATCATTTTGCCGACACCTTCGAAGACTATCGCAAGGCTGTTGAAGACCTGGGCTTCCCGTGCGTGGTCAAGCCGGTGATGAGCTCTTCGGGCAAGGGTCAAAGCCTGCTCAAGAGCGCCGATGACCTGCAGAAGGCCTGGGACTACGCTCAAGAGGGCGGTCGTGCCGGCAAGGGGCGGGTGATTATCGAGGGCTTCATTGACTTCGACTACGAAATCACCTTGCTGACCGTGCGACACATTGGCGGTACGACGTTCTGCGCACCTGTCGGCCATCGTCAGGAAAAGGGCGATTATCAGGAGTCCTGGCAGCCGCAGGCCATGAGTCCGGTAGCGCTGGCTGAGTCCGAGCGCGTGGCCAAGGCCGTTACTGAGGCCCTGGGCGGGCGTGGTCTGTTCGGTGTCGAACTGTTCGTCAAAGGCGATCAGGTGTGGTTCAGCGATACGGGTGAGGTTGCTGGTATGGACATGGTACGGTGATGATTCATAGTGTGGACATTTAGGGTTTGACGAGAGCCGTAAACCGACTGGGGTACGTCTCAGTCATCGCTAAGTTCTGATAGTCATCAAGGCCTTGATCGGGTCGGAAAGTTGCGCTCAGCTATGCCTGGCTGGCGGGACATCGTTAGGGTTCGACTTTGAGAGGTAAGCGTTGTCATGGTGCTGGCCGCGACAGGCTTCTACAAAAGTATGCCTTTTGTGCTCGGAACCTTGAAGGTTCGCCGTTAGCGCGCTTTCGAAAATCCGGGCACAAAGAAAGCCGCTAACAGAGAAAGCGGGAGCTCAACTTCCGTCGCAAGCTAGAGAAGCAATTACTTGCGCTGCTACACCTCTCACATCATGATGTGATCATATTGATTATATTAATAGGGTGATAATGAGTATGTGGGCGAACCTTACTACCTTGTGGTCGCTCCCGTGCATATGGTGAGCCTTTGACTATGCACACTCAGCGTGTCGATCATTTGAGCCATACCCAACGAGAACGTTTGGCCTATATCGACTTTCGCCTCTACTTCATGGGAGAGATCGGGCGGCCTGACTTGGCGAACCGCTTCGGAGTTGCTCCAGCGGGTGCCACAAGAGACTTGGCCCTGTATCGAGAAATTGCGCCACAGAACATCGAGTTCGATGGGAGTAACAAGATCTACCGGACGGGTAAAGCGTTTGTACCCTTGTTTGAGCATGCTCAGCCGCGAGTTTTGTCAGCACTTTCACTCGGATTTGACGATGGTGTGAATGGCGAATCAAAGCCGCTACTTCCCTGCGAAACTCCGGCTATCTTAAGTTGCCCTCGCATAGAGATCCTTGCGCCAATCTGTCGGGCTATCCACCTAAAGTGCCCGGTATCCATCCGCTACCACTCTATGAGCAGTGGAGAATCCGAACGCGTAATTGTGCCTTTTGCGCTCGTCGATACAGGACTGCGCTGGCACATTCGTGCCTTTGACCGGAAGAGCAACGAATTCCGTGACTTTGCCGTAACGCGGATTCAAGCCCCAAAGTTATTAGATGAAGAAGCGAAAGCGGGAGAACGCCAAGACCACGACATTCAGTGGACTCGGATTCTGGAGCTAGAGCTTGTACCGCACCCACGCTTGGAACGCCCCGAGATCATTCGAATGGACTACGCGATGGCAGGCGAATCGATTCGGATTCGTGTCCGCGCGGCGATTGCTGGCTACATGCTTTTGCGATGGAGCGTCGACGCTTCGTCAGACCATAGCTTGCAAGGACATCAATATCGGCTTTGGCTGAAGGACAACCTATCGCTGTATGGCGTCGAGAATGCTGTATTAGCTCCCGGCTACACGCTTCCAAGGGAAGGAAAGAATAAATGAATGATGTATTTGGCTTTCGCGATCAGCTTATCGACGAATACAGCTCGTTTTCCCGAAGCTTTTCCCGAATCGCAGCATCCGATATCAGGGATGAAGTTGAACGGCAATATGCCGATGGCCGCTATTGGCCAGAGCCTCTCGTCCAAATCAACCCAAACTACCAACGCAAAGGCACGGTGCAGCAGTTGGTCGCAGAGGGCGTGTTGCATGGCGCTTGTGCCGAGCTTTTTCAGGTTGGCAAAGCAGAGGGACATCCGCAGCCACTGCACCTATATGCGCATCAGTTGCAAGCGCTGGCTAAGGGGCAAGGAAAGCAGAGCTATGTCGTTACAACAGGCACTGGCTCCGGGAAATCGCTGTCCTTCTTCATTCCGGTCATTGACCGGATTTTGAAAGCAAAAGACCAAGGAACAACCGCACGAACCCGCGCCATCGTTATCTATCCAATGAACGCCCTGGCGAATAGTCAGCTTGAAGAGCTAGACAAATTCCTTCATGGCTATCCGGAGGGACAACAGCCCTTCACGGTTGCACGTTATACCGGGCAAGAGTCAAAAGCAGAAAGGGATGTGATTGCAGGCAACCCGCCTGACATCCTGCTAACTAACTTCATGATGCTGGAGCTGATCCTAACTCGCTTTGACGAAGTGGATCGCCGCGTGGTGGATCACTGCCAAGGGCTGGAATTCCTGATTCTCGACGAGCTTCACACGTACCGTGGGCGTCAAGGTGCGGACGTGGCATTGCTTGTGCGTCGGTTGCGGGAGCGTTTGCAGGCAGATGAACTTGTCTGCATCGGCACGTCCGCGACCATGTCCAGCACCGGAACCCTGGCAGATCGCAACAAGACAGTGGCGGCAGTTGCCAGCAAGTTATTTGGCACACCTATCAGTGAGCAAGAGATCATCGGTGAAACGCTGGAGCGCGTGACCGACCCACTGAAAGATGTCACGGCCGTTCAGCCTGATTTGGCTGCCGCGGTAGCTAGTCCTGAATTTTCGTGGAGCAACTTTGAAGCATTTCAGGTCGATCCACTATCCATTTGGGTCGAGTTAAATCTTGGCATTGAGCTACCTGACAACGAGCCACCGCGCCGGGCAAAGCCGATGACCATCCAGGCAGCCAGTGAAAAGTTGGCGGGCGATTCAGGTTGTGCAGTAGATGTAGCGCGCGATGGTCTGCAGCGCTTTCTCGTGGCCGCACATGAAATCAAAACGCCACAAGGGCGGCCACCATTCGCGTTCAAGCTTCACCAATTCATCAGTGGCCCTGGTAAGGTCCTGACTACCCTTGAGGCCCCTGGGATTCGTTATGTCACTCTGGATGCTCAGCGTTTCGCACCAGGCCGCCAGGGAGAGGGTACACAGCTCTATCCCGTGCACTTTTGCCGAGATTGCGGCCAAGAGTATCTGCCAGTTTGGCAATCAAAGCAGACGCAGGCGAGTTTCACGCCCCGTGAAATCGATGACATCACAACAGACGATAACGAAGACGTCTTTTACGGATTTCTGTGCCCAGCGGGCTCCAATCTTCCATACCGTGGCGATATTGAAGATCTTCCAGAAACGTGGCTGGATTTAAGTCGCGATCAAATCAAAATCAAACAAAATTACAAGAAATCCGTGCCTTACAGCGTGACCGTTAACCCACAGGGAAATGAGGGGTGTGGCGAGTCGTTTTGGTACATCCCGGGCAAATTCCGCTTCTGCCTGAATTGCGGCCAATTGCATGAGGCACACGGTAAAGACATCAATCGGCTGGCCAGTCTTTCTGGTGAGGGGCGCTCGTCTGCTACGACGATTCTGACCCTGACAGCACTGCGCCAGCTCTTTAACGAAAAAGAGCCGGAAAGCGGGCAACCTGATCCACGCAAGCTGCTCGGCTTTACCGACAACCGTCAGGACGCAGCATTACAAGCAGGTCATTTCAACGATTTCGTTTTTCTGCTGACATTGCGCGCAGGTCTGATTGGCGCGCTACAGAACAGCGGCGGTGAGCTTAGCGAAGAACAGTTGGCAGATGCCGTATTCAAGGCACTCGGATTTGATCGGCTGGATGAAGCCACTCTGACTGAGTACCTGCGCACACCCAAGCTGATGGGTCTGGCTCGGCAAGAAGCGCAGCGCACTCTGCGCTACATCATCGGCTACCGCTTGCTGCGTGATCTGCGTCGCGGCTGGCGATTCAACAATCCGAACCTGGATCAACTGGGTTTGCTGGCCATTAGTTATCGCAGCCTGGATGATTTTTGTGCCGACTCTGCTGCCTTTAGCAAAAGTAGCCTGTTGGGGAAATTGACTGCCGCGCATCGGGCAGTCTTGTGTCAGCTTATTTTCGACACAATGCGTCGCGGGCTGTGTCTTGAGACTCGCTATCTTGATCCGGTAGAGCAAGACAAGGCCCGAACCAGTGCTTTCGCCTACCTTAACGAGCGCTGGGCGTTTGCTCCCGATGAGCAGTTGGAAACATCCAAATACCTGATTCTCAGCAAGCGGCCGGAATTTAAGGGCAAGCCGAGAACGGATCTGGTGACCGGTGGGCCTCGCTCGCGCATGCTGCGTGACATCAAAACCGCTGCCTTATGGAAAGATACAGCGCTTGCCGGGTTGGTCGCTATCTGGAAAGACCCTGAGTGGGTCGAACTGGTAGAGGAACTGCTGCAAGCAGCAGCACTTTACGGCTATGTCCAGAAGCATTCGATTGATCAACATCTAATTGGTTGGCGGCTGAATGCCGCCGCGCTGGATTGGTGTTTGCCAGAGGGTTTCCTGCAGGCGGGGGACACCCGTTCCAATCAGTTCTTTCGCACACTTTATCTGAGCATCTCGGAATTACTGCGTCAGAAAAGCCATCCGCTGTTTGATTTCGAGGCGCAGGAGCACACGGCCCAAGTGGATGCCGGGCGGCGCCAGTTGCTGGAGCAGCGTTTCCGCTACACCGACAAGGACCGTAAGGACTGGGCACAAAATCCGGCGCACGAGGCCCCTCTGGAACGTCTCCCGGTCATGTTCTGTTCGCCGACCATGGAGCTTGGCGTCGACATTTCCTCACTGAATACCGTGTACCTGCGCAATGTTCCGCCGACCCCTGCCAATTACGCGCAGCGCAGCGGCCGGGCCGGGCGATCTGGGCAGCAAGCACTGGTCATTACCTACTGCGCTTCGTTGAGCCCCCATGACCAATGGTTTTTTCATCATGCCAACGAAATGGTCCATGGCATCGTTCGTGCACCCACGCTGGATCTGGCAAATCGCGATCTGGTCGAGAGCCATTTGCAGGCGGTATGGCTGGCAAACGCCCACATTGCCCTCGATGTCAGCATCGCCCCCATGCTCGACCTTGATCAGGCCGGCAAGCCGCTGATCAAGTCCTACCACGATGCCCTTAATGACCCTGCTGTGACACAGCGCGCCCAAGCCAGTGCAGCCCGCGTAATTGCCCAGCTGAAGAACGAACTGGCCGATAGCGACTGGTTTTCAGCCGATTATGTACAGAAGGTTATTGAGCGTGCGCCCCAGGCATTTTCCGATGCACTGGAGCGCTGGCGCGTCTTGTTTGATGCCACCCGCACGCAAATGAACATGGCCGACCAAATCGTTAAAAGCCATACGGCATCACATAGTGAGCGTCAGAACGCTCAGCGCCGCTACGGCGATGCGGCCCGGCAGTACGCTGTGTTGCTAAAGAATGGCAACACGCAGAACTCGGATTTCTACACGTATCGTTATCTGGCCAGCCAGGGTTTCCTGCCCGGCTATAACTTTCCTCGGCTGCCCTTAATGGCCTGGATTCCTGCACGCGGGGGAGCCTCCGCGAATGGCAAGGACGACGAGGGCAGCATGGTGAGCCGTCCGCGCTTCCTGGCCTTATCAGAGTTCGGCCCGCGCAGTCTGATTTATCACCAGGGTCGTATGTACCGCGTAGTGCGCGCCAAACTTAACGTGGGTTCGGCCGATCACATTTCCGGCAACAGCCAGCTCGCCACCATCACCTCGCTGGTCTGCAGTCAATGCGGTTACGGTCATTTGGGCGATATCAACGGCACGCAGCCTTTGGTCAATCGCTGTGAAAACTGTGATGCCCTGCTGACCGAACACGACTGGGTGCGCGAACTGTACCGCATTGAAACCGTGGAAACGGTCGCTGTCGAACGCATCTCTATCAATGATGAGGATCGCCAACGTCAAGGGTTTGAGCTGCAAACCACCTACCGATTCCTGCCCGGGCCGGATGGAGTCATCCAGCAGCGTAAGGCCGATGTCAGGCTCGACGACGAAGCCTTAGCTGAGTTGACCTATGCGCCTGCCGCCCGCTTATGGCGCATTAACCGTGGCTGGCGTAGGCGCAAAAACAAGGAGCAACTGGGCTTTTACATCAACCCCATCACCGGCACTTGGAGCAAACAGGACGAGCCGGGGGCCAATGATGAGGAAGGTAAGGACGAGGCCCTGCTCGACAAGGTGCCCAATCAGCGCATCGTTCCCTTCGTCGAGGACCACCGCAATCTGCTGATTCTGGCTCCCGTGCATGCCTTATCGACGGAGGCTATGGCGACCTTGCAGGCAGCACTCAAGCGCGGCATCGAAATGACCTTCCAGATCGAAGAATCCGAACTCGTGGCCGAACCGTTACCCAAGGCGGACGAGCGCCGGGCATTGATGTTCTACGAGGCGGCTGAAGGGGGGGCGGGTGTGCTGACCCGTATTGCCAGTGACCCAGCCAGCCTGGCGCAGGTCGCCAGTAACGCCCTCAAGTTACTGCATCACGCTGTACCGCTAGGCCCGTGGAAACTGGAAGATTTGCCCGCGCTGGAGCAAACCAATGCGCTGGGTAACCACATCTGTGAAGCAGGCTGCTACCAATGCCTACTGTCCTACTTCAACCAGCCCGACCACGAGAACATCAATCGCCGCAATGCCGATGCGCTCAAAGTTTTGGTGGCGCTGGCAAATGCCGAAGTCCAACCCAAGCAAGATCTACCGCTAACTCAAGAAAGCGCACCAGCCAACGCTCTCCTCAAGCAGTGGTTGCAGGCTTTGGATGCTGCAGGCTTACGCCAACCGGATGCCATGCAGGTGCCCGTTAATCAAGGCGCGGCCATAGCCGCCGGCCAATACAAGTCAGTCCGCGCCCTGGTGTTTCTTGAAGACATTGACGCCGACACTGCGGCCTTAATGGCAGACAAAGGCTGGCAAGTGCTGAATTTTTCCGATCCATCGCAATGGCAAGTGCAGCTTGCAGCTCATCCCGATGTGTTCGGCAACCATGAGAAAACACAATGACCCAGCTTGAACACGACTTCATGCCCGGCAACCTAGTTCGTGCCCGTGGCCGCGAATGGGTAGTGCAAAGCGAATCACGCCGTGACTGGCTGCGCCTACGTCCTCTCGGTGGCGCGGACGACGACACCATTGCACTGATTCCGGAGCTTGAACTGCAGCCGGTTGAACCTGCCATCTTCCCCTGGCCACAGCCTGAGCAGGCTGGCAATCACGCGGCGGCACTACTGCTGCGTGATGCCTTGCGCCTCAAGCTGCGGTCCGGCGGCGGTCCGTTCCGTTCTTTTGGCAATATTGCGGTTGAGCCACGTGGCTACCAGCTAGTCCCCTTATTGATGGCGCTTCGTCTAACCACAGTGCGCCTGTTGATTGCGGACGACGTAGGTATCGGTAAAACCATTGAAGCCGGACTGATTGCCCGTGAATTGATGGACCGAGGTGAGATCGCCCGCTTAGCTGTCCTATGCCCCCCGCACTTGGTAGAGCAATGGCAAAGCGAGCTGGAAACCCGCTTCAATTTGCAAGCTAGCGCGCTGACCTCGGCATCGGCCTCCCGTATTGAACGCGACATTCCCCATGGCGTCAGCTTATTCGATCACTATCCCGTGGTGGTGGTTAGCCTCGATTACATCAAGAGCGAGCGCCATCGCGAACACTTTCTGGCAATTGCACCAGAGTGCGTCATTGTTGACGAAGCGCATACCTGCGCGAGCAGTGGTGCGGGAAAACAGCTGCGTTTTGAGCTGTTGCAGCGTCTGGTGAAGGATGAAAATCGGCACCTGATTATGCTCACCGCAACCCCCCACTCGGGCGATGAAGCAGCGTTTTACAACCTACTTTCGCTGCTCGATCCGCGCTTTGTTGCCCTACAAAACCGTACTTCCGCCAATGACCCCTTGCGGCAGGAGTTAGCCCGGCACTTTGTTCAGCGCCGTCGCAAGGACATCGCCGAATGGCAGGCCGAGACTGGCGATGGTCGCGGTTTTCCCCGCCGCATGAAAACCGAAGTGACCTACCAGCTCAGTGGCGATTGGGGGAAGTTCTTTGATTCGGTTCAGGATTATTGCCGTGAGCTGGCTGAAACCATTGAGCAGCAGGGCGAGGGCCATGGACGCCTGATCTGGTACGCCACGCTCGCGCTGTTGCGTTGCGTCGCCTCCTCACCAGCTGCTGCGGTCAAAGCACTCTCCACCCGACTGGAAGGTACTCTTGCAACAGACGACCTACTAGCCGACGAACGTCTGCACGATGGCAAGGCCGATAACCTCGACGGCAGTGACTTGGAGCCGCCCGCACAACTTGCAGAAACCGGCAGGCTGCAGGGTCTTATCCAGGAAGCCGAGCGCCTTTCCGGTAAGGCGGGAGACCCAAAGCTTGCCTCTCTGATACGGCATATCGAGGCACTGGCTAAAGACGGTTACCACACCGTAGTGTTCTGCCGCTATATCGCCACCGCTCACTATGTAGCAGAACACCTGCGCAAAGCCTTTCCCAAGGCCACGGTCGAATCCGTAACTGGGGAATACACGCCGGAAGAGCGGCATGAGCGTGTTGATGCCATGGAAGAAGGCGAACCGCGCATTCTGGTCGCAACCGACTGCCTGTCCGAGGGCATCAATCTCCAGCACCTGTTCACTGCCGTAGTTCACTACGATCTGGCTTGGAACCCAACTCGACACGAGCAACGTGAAGGCCGCGTTGATCGTTTTGGCCAGCAGTCGGAAGAGGTGCGCTGCACGATGCTCTGGGGGCAAGACAACCCTGTCGATGGTTTTGTACTGAACGTGATTTTGCGCAAGGGCGAAACCATCCAAAAAGAGCTGGGCGTACTAGTGCCTATGCCGGAAGACGAGGCCCGTATCAATCAAGCCTTGGTCAAGGCAGCGCTGATGAAGCGCAGTGATAGCCACAAGTCATCGCCTCAAGCTAGCTTTGACTTTGGCGAGCCCGAGCGCATCCTTGCTCCGTTGCAGGCGCAATGGCAGGACGCGCTGGAAAAAGCCAAGGCCAATCGCACCGTCTTCGCCCAGCGCCGTATCCGCCCTGATGAAGTGCTGCCCGAGTGGCAAAAACAGCAAGAAGCACTTGGCACCCAAGCCGATGTTCAGCGTTTTGTACAAAGTGCCTGCACCCGCCTCAATGCGCCGCTGGTGCCGACGCGTAAACAGCAGTTTCGCTTTCTGCCGCAGCATCTACCTGAAGCACTCAAGCTGCGCCTGGCCGATGAAGGCATAAGCAAACCGGTGCTAATTGACTTCAATGAGCTGCACCGCAGCCACCCGCTCGTTAGTGTGTTGGCAGAACACCTGCTGGAGACCAGCCTGAGCGGAGAGGCAGGCATTGCTGCACGCTGTGCCGCCACACTGACCGATGCCGTGGAGGTGGTAACCACCATTTATCTGCTGCGCCTGCGCCATCAATTGGGCTATGTGCGCCGTCGTCAGCCGTTCCAGATGATGGCAGAAGAAACCGTTGCCCTGGCCGTGGCGGGGCGCAGCAATCCGCAATGGTTAGAGGGCGATACGGTGGCGCGCCTGCTGGAGTGCACGCCCAGTGGCAACCTGCCGCTGGAAGCCGTGCAGCGCGAAATCCGCACCGCTCTCGACTTTATCGCCGCACACCCGCAACAACTGCAAACGCTCGCCGAGCAACGCGCTGAAATGCTGCTGGCCGACCACCAGCGAGTGCGTGAGGCGGCCCGCGATGTCGGGCAGTACAGCGTTAGCGCCTGCCTACCAGTGGATGTGATGGGCGTGTACGTGCTGCTGCCTGACTCACTGTAACGGGCGGCCACCAGGGATAAGAACATGAGAAAACTGCGTAAAACCCAAGCAGCGCTAAATCTGCCCACGCTCACGCTGGAAGGCGGGCTATTTCTGCCGGATCAACTGGAAAAGGCTGCGTTCGGCAGCGCCCAGTGGCAAACCGAAGCCGATTACGGCACACCCAAGGGCCTCAAACTCAAGGACGACTACAGCCGCGCCTTCCAGATCGCCTGCGCCCAGTGGAAGCACTTCGCAGCTCAATTGGAACGTGCCGATGTGGACGCCGCTGCGCTCACCCATACCTTTGTGCAAGAGCTGCTGCGCGATGTACTCGGCTTCACTCAACTGCAAGCCTGTTCCGGCATCACTCTGGAGGAACGTCATTACCCGATCAGCCTCCTCGCAGGAAGCGTACCTGTGGTGGTTGCACCGCACACCCTGGCCTTGCATGAGCCCGATACACGCTTTGCCGTAGTTGGCTCCGGCAGCCGCAAAAAGTCAGCCTTCATGCTGGCGCAAGAGCTGCTCAACGCAAGCTCCGATCATCTCTGGGCCATAGCCTGCAACGGCAAAACCCTGCGCCTCTTGCGCGATGCCGCCACATTGACTCGCCCCAGCTTTGTCGAAATTGACCTGGCCGATCTTTTGGGTGGCCAGCGGTATGCCGAGTTCGCCAATGTCTGGCGCCTGCTGCATGCCACCCGCGCAGCGGGCAAGCCCACCGAATGCATCTGGGAAAAATGGCGCGCTGCAGGTCAGGAGGAAGGCACCCGAGTCCGCGATGGCCTGCGCTTAGGGGTAACCGACGCCTTGCTCACCCTGGGCACAGGCTTTATCCAGCACCCGGCTAACGATGCCTTGCGCCAAGCTCTGCACAACGGCGAACTGACCAAGGATGCCTACTTTCAACAACTGCTCCGCCTGATCTATCGGCTGATCTTTTTGTTTAGCGTCGAAGAGCGCGGCTTGCTGCACCCCAAAAATGACAGCAATGACGACGGCAGCGCTGCCCAGGTCGAGCGCCGCGCCTATGCCGAGGGTTACGCCATGGGCCGCCTGCGCGAGCTATGCCTCAAGCGCCGCGCCCGCAACCGCTTTGATGACCACTGGCAGGCGCTACGTATCGTCTTCAAGGGCTTGAGCGAAGGCGAACCGCGCCTGGCCCTGCCGGCGCTGGGCGGTCTGTTCGCCACCAGCCAGTGCCCGACACTGGATGCCGCTAGCCTCGACAACGCCCACCTACTGGCCGCCATGCAAAACCTGCGCTGGGCTAGCCATAAGGGGCTGTTGGCGCCCGTGGACTACCGCAACATGGGCCCGGAAGAGTTGGGCAGCGTGTATGAAAGCCTGCTCGAACTGGTCCCGGAAGTTGACCTGCCTGCACGCCAGTTCGGCTTTGTCGGCTTGACCAGCGAGGGCAGCACGGCGGGTAACGCCCGCAAGCTTAGTGGCAGCTACTACACACCGGACTCGCTGGTGCAGGAGCTGATCAAGTCGGCGCTCGACCCCGTAATAGAGCAGCGAATTGCCGCCCAGCCCAAAGAGCCTATCGAGGCGCTGCTATCCATCCGCGTAATTGACCCCGCCTGCGGCAGCGGCCACTTCCTGCTGGCCGCCGCCCGCCGCCTTGCCGAAAAGCTAGCCCAACTGCGTGCCACCCTCAGTAACGAAGGCAGTGAACAAACCGAACAGGACTTCCGCCACGCGCTGCGTGAAGTGGTGAGCCGCTGTATTTTTGGTGTGGACCGTAACCCAATGGCCATCGAACTAGCCCGCACCGCCCTGTGGCTGGAAGGCTTTGAAGAAGGCAGGCCGCTGGGCTTCCTCGATCACCACCTGCAAGTGGGCGATGCGCTGCTGGGGCTCACCGACCTCAAGGCGCTGGAGCTGGGCATTGCCAAAGATGCCTTCAAGCCGCTCTCCGGCGATGACAAGGACGTATGCAAACTACTCGCCAAGACAAACGCCGCAGCCCTCAAAAGCCTGGAAAAGCAGCGCAACGCCCGGGCTTTTGGCCAGCTCGACGTTGCCAGCTCCACGGGCAGTGGCCTCAGCCAACTGCAAGCACTGGAAGCCCTGCCGGAAAACACCACCCGGCAGATCGCCACCAAGGAGGCTGCCTACCGGGCTTTTCTGGAGCAAGCCAAAAACAGCCGCCTGGCGCATGCTGCCGACTTGCTGGTGGGTGCCTATCTGTTGCCCAAACTAGCTTCGTCGCAAGACGATATTCCAACCAGCGCCACGCTTTACCTCACCCTGCGTGGCGATGTGTTACCTATGACACAAGAAGGCGCACTCGTTGCTGCTCAAAGCGCGTGCGCGCAGGCTCGCGTACTGCACTGGCCCTTGGCTTTTCCGCAGGTCTTTGCCAGTGGTGGATTTGACTGCGTAATGGGAAATCCGCCTTGGGAGCATGTAGAGCTGAAAGAGGAGGAATTCTTTGCCTCCCGAAACCCTCTAGTTGCCGATGCCAAAAATAAAGCAGAACGCAGCCAGCGTATCCAGTGGCTAGCCGAAGGCATGCTGGCGAAACACCTGTTTCCACAAGTTGAACACGCCCCCCACGAGTGCGCTGCCGAACAACGGCTTTTCCGAGAATTCACTGTATCGAGAAGATCTTTTGAGGCCACAAGTACTTTTGCCCATGTAAATGAGGCAGAAGGCGGGCGTTACCCACTTACCGGAGTGGGGCGCGTTAATACTTATGCACTGTTCTCCGAAACCATCCGACAAATAATGGCACCTCATGCACGCGCTGGCTTTATTGTGCCTTCAGGATTGGCCACAGATAACTCTACAAAGGCATTCTTCGGAGATCTTGTTTTCAAAAAGTCACTTGATAGCTTTTTTGAATTTGAAAATGAGGGCTTTTTTTTGGGGGCAGGCCAAGGCCACATGCTGCGCTTTGCACTGACAACAATAACAGGGGCGTCAGAAAAAATTGACGAGGCGCGTTATTTATTCCAAGGAAAAAAACTTGAACACCTGCAGGATCCCAATCGTATTTTTAAGCTTAGCCCTGAAGATATTAAGCAGGTAAATCCAAACACGCTTACCTGCCCGATATTCCAGTCGCGATATGATGCCGATCTGACGAAAAAAATATATGGAAATGTTCCAGTACTTGTTCGCGAGGAGATGTCTGGAAGCCAGGAGAATAACCCTTGGAGAGCTCGCTTCTCCCAAGGAACTCACAACATGGCAACTGACAGCCATCTATTCAAAACGCACGCCGAGCTAGTATCAAGTGGATTCGAGAGGGTCGGGAATAAATTTTCAAAAGGCGATGATAAATACATTCCATTATATGAATCAAAGATGATCCATATCTATAACCATAGACATGGTGACTTCTCCGACTCCAATCATGAAAGAGCGCACATTCTTCCTCGCATACCTGACGACAGGCTCAAAAGAAAAGACTATTTAACCACTCCATATTACTGGATCCCTGAGTCTGAAGTACGTGAAAAAGCTAAAAGTTTGGGATGGGATAGAGAGTGGTTTTTTGCATGGAGACGAGTAACTGATTCGCGAGCTAGTGCTCGCACATTAATTGCGACTGTAATACCTTGGTCTGGTGCTGGCGATAGTATTTTCTTTCCACTATTAATGCAGTGCAAAGACAAGCGCCTGTACGCATGTTTCCAGGCAAACATGGGGTCATTGATTTTAGATTATGTTACTCGACAAAAACTTGGGGGTTTAAACCTTAATTTTTTTACATTCAAGCAACTGCCGTTTTTGGAGCCAGAACGATATAACGAGACAGACCTCGCCTTTATTGTTCCTCGTGTGTTAACGCTCACCTATACTACCTACGACCTCTCACCCTGGGCTCAAGATCTCGGTTACAGTGGAGAACCGTTTTCCTTTGACCAAGGTAGACGTTCGCAAATACGAGCCGAACTTGATGCATGGTATGCCAGAGCCTACGGCATAACTCGCGATGAACTGCGCTTTATCCTCGATCCTTCTGATGTAATGGATAATGGATACCCTTCGGAAACTTTTGCAGTTCTTAAACGGAATGAAGAGCGCGAATTTGGGGAATACCGCACCCAACGGTTGGTGCTGGAGGCGTGGGACAAACTGGAGCACGGGGAGTTGTACTGATGCTGACGCATCTGAAATTGGAAAACTTCAAAATCTGGCGCAGCACGGGTCCCATTCGATTGGCACCGATTACGCTGCTGCTCGGCACCAACTCTTCCGGCAAGTCCAGCCTGATTCAGAGTCTGCTGCTGATCCGCCAAACGGTAAAAGGCGACGACCCCAATCTGGATCTGAATCTGGGCAACCCTGATGCGGATGATTCGGTCACGCTTGGGCAGTTCAAGGATGTGCTCTGCCGCCATGGCGCAGCCATTGAGGGCACGTTGACGCCGCAGGTGGGGATTGAGTTTCGCTGGAGTGAATCTGTCGCAGCGACGGATTCCAATTTGTTTTCCGCTCGCTATCGGCAAGGTATGGCAGGCAGCGCGGAGCTGGAGTATCTGCGTATCGGAACGGACAACCAAGGTTTTACAGTGCAGCGCCGTAAGCGCGGAGTATATCGATTGCAGATTGCTGGCGAGCGGAATTCCTTGCGGCAAAGCGCTGACTTCCGTCCTGAACGCTCCTTCGCGTTTTCAGCTGCAACCTTGAACAGGCTGGGTGAACGCGCTGAACCAATCCGTCTCACTGGCCCTGCACTGCTGGATGAGTTGGGTCGCATCATTTATCTCGGCCCGGTTCGCCGCTTGGCGCAACGCGACTATGTTTGGGCTGGCCGTATGCCCGCACACATCGGCGACGATGGGGCCAAGGCAGTGGATGCCTTGATCGCCAGCGGCGTGGCTTGTCAATTGGCCAAGAAACGCAAGCAGGCCATGCCTGCCGAAGGGATGCTGTTCGCGTATGTGCTTTATTGGCTAAGGGAGATGAATCTAGCTGATGATATTTCCATTCGCGCCCTGGGCAGTTCTGCACGCTATGAATTGTTGATTGAGAACGACGGCCAAGCCAGCAATCTTAAAGATGTTGGGGTGGGCGTTTCGCAGGTTCTGCCCGTCATCGTCGCTGCACTATTTGCACAACCGGGCCACATCGTCATCGTCGAGGAGCCGGAAAGCCACTTGCACCCACTGGCGCAAAGTAAGTTGGCCGAACTGCTGGCGCAGGTGAGCAAAGAGCGAAACGTCCAGTTCATCGTCGAAACCCACTCCGAACATCTGTTCCGACGGATGCAAACGCTAATTGCTAGGCAGCAGATCACTACCACTGACGCGGCTATGTATTTCGTCGAACGCGAAGGCAAAGCCGCGCGTATGCGGCCGCTGGAGCTGGATGATTTCGGCCGCGTGAAAAACTGGCCGGAGGGTTTCTTTGGCGATGCGCTGGGGGAGACGCGAGAGCAAACGGCCTTGGCCATTCAGCGTGCGAAGGAGTTGAGAGCGAGGGATGGCAATGTACCTGGTTGATACCAATGTAATGCTGGCATCCAGTGCCGTTTCCGAGTTCTCGAATCTGGCAGTAAGGGCCATGCCGCAGGAGATTGAGCTGCGCGAAATGATTTATAAGTGGCTCTCTGACTTTGACCAGTCTGATCGGCGCATTGTGCTGGATGAAGAAGGGCTGGTGCTGGACGAGTACGAACGAAACATGCCATTCAACATGCACGAGCAGGAATACGGCATGCAAGTTTTGCAATACAAGCTGGATAGAAATCTGGCGGACTATGTGCCCATCAACTCGCTTCTAGCCAACGGCGAGCACATTGCAGTGCTTGATCCTGCCCATGAAGCGTTGGTGACGGATCGGGAGGATCGCAAATGGGTTGCATGTGCGCTGGCTGCGCAGATCCTTTTCGATCAAGTGCCGCCGATTGTTTACGGAGCAGAGACAGACTGGTTTGTATCAGAAGAGCAACTGAAAGCGATAGGTCTTTGCTTCCACAAGCTGTTGCCTGATAACTGGTACACCTCAAGGATTGCTGCTGGATGACGGTCGACTTCTTCCGCTTCCCCCACACGCCGCACCTTGCTTGGCTGGGCGAAGGTGCTCCGCGCGATGACAAGGTGTTGTCACCTACTGAGGTGTCAGCACTGCTCGCCGGCAATGTGGTGGTCGAAGAAAAGCTGGATGGCGCAAATGTGGGGATATCACTCGCACCAGACGGCAGCCTGCGCGCCCAAAACCGGGGGCAATACCTGGATGAACCCCACGCCGGTCAGTTCGCACGTATGCCTGCCTGGCTGACGCAACACGGGGAAGGCTTACGTGCTGCACTCAAGCCAAACCTTATCCTCTTTGGCGAGTGGTGCGCCGCGCGCCATTCCCTGGACTACGCCGCTCTTCCTGACTGGTTCCTGCTGTTTGATGTGTATGACCGCAGTGCAAGTCGCTTCTGGAGTACGCAGAGGCGCAATGCAGTGGCCAATGCTGCTGGTTTGGTGACGGTTCCGTTGGTGCTGCAAGGCACCACGACAGTTTCTGCACTGAGGCAACTAGTCACCGCCACCCCCAGCAGCTACCGCACTGGTGCATTGGAAGGCGTAGTCATTCGCCGCGAATCACCCGAGTGGTGCGAAGCACGCGCCAAGCTGGTCCGCCCGGACTTTACCCAGGCCATCGACACTCACTGGCGAAAGCGAGCAATTGAGTGGAACCGCGTTGATTATTCGACTGGGACACCTGAATGAATCCGCTCCAACGCACCCTTATTGAAAAGGCCGGTAACGACAACGGCTTCGAGCATGTAGTGGCTTCTGAAACTAAGGCTGCGGCTGCGGCTGTGGCTCTGGCTTCGGCACGCCATCCTTCTGTTGCGTTAGTTGGCTTGGCGAGTGGTGTCTATCAAGTGCAGTTTCAGGCGGCAACTCCCGCCTTGCTGCCGGAATTGCTGCGTAGCTTTCCTGAGGCTTATGCGGAATCAGGAGTGTTTGCCCTGATGACAGAGGCCGCTCTAGCGGCCTTTCTGCGCCGTGCAGCCAGTCTTTCCCGCGCGCTACCCAGCCAAGCCGCGACTGACTACCAGCAGGCAGCAGCTGCCGAGCTAGCGGTACTCCCCGCAGGCATTATCGGTACTGAGGTCGAGCGCCTAGTGCGCCAACGTGTGGGCCAAAACAAGTTCCGAGATGCGATGCTGGACTACTGGGGCGGCGCGTGTGCAGTGACGGGTGTTGCGATCCCGGAGGTGCTGCGCGCCAGCCATGCAAAGCCGTGGGCGGAGTGTGAGTCTGATGCCGAGCGCCTTGACGTGTTCAACGGTTTTCTACTCAGCGCCAATCTGGATGCCTTGTTTGACCGTTTTCTGATCAGTTTTGATAACCAGGGTGCTCTGGTGATTGCACCAACATTGGCAGAGATGGATTTGCTGCCCCTTGGCATTAGACCAGGAATGAAGCTGCGTTGGATCAATGCGCTGCATCAACCCTATCTGGCACTTCACCGCGTCAGATTGCTGTAGGGGGATACGTTCACTCAGAGATCCTTCTCATGACTGTAGGTTCGAAAATCTTATGCGGTGCGGTACAAGCTCGAAACGTTCCGGCGTTCGAGCACAAGCTTTCACCGGTCCACATAAACCGGTCCCCCAAAGTTATGGCTCATCAACATGAGGCAAAAGTGATGCCGGATTGCAAGCCAGAACACCGGCGATGCGGTACAGCTTCTCGACAGTGATGTTGACCTCGCCTCGCTCGATCCGCCCTATGTAGCTTCGGTCGATATTGCATGCTAGCGCCAGTGCATCCTGGGAAATCCGGCAGGCCTTCCTCTGCACTCGGATGCGTTCCCCTAACGCTTTCGCCAACTTATCCATGACCGTCTCAATTCAACTTGAGGCGGCACTATCGTGCGTTTGCGGATGTACAGGCCACGGATTATAATCCGCATTTCTTTGCGTTAATTCTTCTGGTGCCTCAATGAAATCGGCCTCGTTTATCTTCGACAGGCGTCTGTATGAGCTGCTTCAGGAGCCAGGACGTACATCGTTTACGACCCGCGAACTGCGCGATGCCTATGCCGCTCGCTTGAGTGGCACACAATTCCGTATCGCCGATGTGCGCCGCTATGTGTATGAACAGATTCGCCGATTAGTGCGCGCGGGCTGGGTTTCACCGGACGAGGACCGCCGTGTTCGAGGGCAGGTCTACCACTTGCAGCCGATTCCGACACATCTGCAACTCGAACTCATCGACAACGGTTTTGAGAACAGCCTGATGGCTGCCGGAGTGCCCGAGGCAGGCACAGCGGTACGCGATGTGGAAGCTTTGCCGCTTAAGTCGTCAGCCAATACGGATTTGCAGTTGGAAGCGCTCCACAAGGAAATCCGCTTGGACTTTCTCACTTCAATGGGCGAGGCCGAGCGATTCAAACTGCTTCTGGACGAAATGCCGCATTTACGGGACAAGCTTGAAGGCGATTACCTGGAAGCCAGGGATCGCAGTTCTCGCCTCTTGGGTCATCTGCGCGCCATCGAAAAGACCCTTAAAACGCTCGCTGCGCCACGATGAGCAGCTCGCTACGCAGCTGGCAGAACAGCTGCATCACCAGGGCGTTGGAGCACTTCACCGTCACGCCGCACTTCTTCTGCCAAGCAACGCCGGGAGCCGGAAAGACGCGCATGGCTGCTGAACTGGCCAGCCGACTGATTGAACAGGACAGAATCGATTTGGTGCTGTGCTTTGCGCCGTCCTGCCAGGTCGTGGAGGGTTTTCGTTCGACCTTTGCGGCTGTGCTAGGCAGGCGTCTCGACGGCCAGATAGGTGCCGTGGGCGCGGCTTATACCTATCAGGCTATGGAATACCGTGATGAGGGATTCTGGCAGCTGCTTGATGACTACCGGGTGTTCGTGGTCTTCGATGAGATCCACCATTGCGCCGGCCACGATCCGCTGCTCAGCAATGCCTGGGGGCAGCAGATACTGCATCGGATACAGGATCGGGCTGCCTTCACTCTGGCCCTTTCTGGCACGCCCTGGCGTTCGGACGATCAGGCCATAGTATTGGCGCGCTACTCTTCGCCTGAGGGGCATTTGATTTGTGATTACCGTTATGGCTTGAAAGACGCCATTGCCGACGGCGTGTGCCGATCCCCTCGCATTGTTCTGCTCGACAATCAGAAGGTGAAACTGACTGAGGAACTGGGTGCGGATAGCTCCGTGAGGATGTTTCCCAGCATCGCCAAACTGTTGGGTGAGTCGCCTGTCACCTATGAAGAACTGCTGCGCCATGATGAGGTGATCAATCCAATCCTTGATCTTGGCTGCAGCAAGCTGAACGAGCTACGCCAGGTCAAACCTGATGCCGCCGGTTTGGTGGTGGCCACCGATATTGAACACGCTCAGCAAATTGCACTCGCACTGGAAGCCATGGGTGAAGAGTGCCGCATCGTGACGAACAAAACCCCGGATGCGCAGCAGGTGATCAATGCATTCCGCGGCAGCACCTGCCGCTGGATTGTGGCTGTCGGAATGATCAGCGAAGGCACCGACATCCCGCGCCTACAAGTGTGCTGCTACCTCAGCCGTATCCGCACCGAACTGCATTACCGGCAAGTGCTGGGGCGAGTGCTGCGGCGCACAGGTGAGTCCGACGACCAGGCATGGCTATTCATGTTGGCGGAGCCAACGCTTCAAGGCTTTGCGGAGCGAATTGCGGATGACTTACCGGATGATCTGGCTGTTTTAAGCGATGCTCATATGGCAGGTTTAACCCCAGGCTCCCGGCCAGACCCGGTGGGGGCTTTGGAGCATGCAGAAAGTATCGGAGATGCAGGGTTGGGTAGTGCAGAACCTGGTACTGGGTCGCAGGCTACGAACATTATTTCGCTGGGTGGCTTTGCAATTGAGCCCGCTTACCAGGTCAGCTTTTCCCAGCATTACCGGCAGCAGCTACTGGCTTGTTTTTGATGCTCACCCAGTCGAAGCTGATCACACGATACCGGTGTGGATGAATCCATAGCAGGCCGTTGCTGCCTGGAACGTAGTCGAGAGGTGCGTATGGAGATTAAGTCGCAGGCATTGGTCGATGTCGTTGAGGATGTGATCTGCGACGTGTGCCGCTCTGGCACACGTATTCCCGGCTATGGCCTCCAACACGGCAAGCTTGAAGCCCATTGGGGATATGGCTCGCAGCATGACGGCGAGCACTACCAGGTGCATCTCTGCGAGCCCTGCTTTTTCAGGGTGCTGAGTGGGTTGCGTCGGGAGCGCATGGTCAATGGTATGTTCGATGATGATCAGCCATTTTCCTCAGAGGATTTTGGCTTAGTCAGCAAGGGAAACTACTGGGGAAAGAGCTGATGTCTGAATCAGGGGTTGCTGAGCGCCTTGAGCAGGTCGAAGCGCTTGCTATTGAGGTAGGGAAACTGTTCGTCGACTACGCCGGCCAGACGGTGACCGTGATCGACCTCCAAAGCGGCGAGATCCGTCAGGCGCAGGTACTCGTCGCGGTGCTCGGTGCCTCCCGCTACACCTTCGCCGAGACCACCTGGTCGCATTAGTTGCCGGATTGGCTAGGCTCGCATGTGCGCGGCTACGCAGATATGGACTATCTTGAGGAATTGCTCTGCGACAAAGGTGTTATCGGCTCGGCAGTAACGCGCTGTTGTATGCAGTAGCCATGGGAGTGATAGCAGAATGGCAACGCTTGAGTACATTACATACACACCTCACCGCGCTGAAGTAGCGGGAGGCAGTGTTGTTTGGCAGCGTGTGCGAGGAGGTCGTACTCTATTAGGGCTTCCACAAGTATTCTGGCGTGACGGAACTCCCTGGAGAGAGGCAAATGTATGGGCACGCGAGCGTGCGACAGCCAAGGGAGTTGATCTAAAGACCATTCAGGCCAACTTACGGCATCTACTTGCGTATGCCCATTTTCTTGAGGCTGAGGAAATCGACTGGCGGCATTTCCCGCAACGAGAAGAGGACCGATGCTTAGTTCGTTGGCGTGGGGCGTTGGTAAAAGCCCGTGGAGATGAAATATCTTCCTCTACGGCCTCGCAGCGTATGGCTGCAACAATCCGCTTTTATCGATATGCCGCAGCCAACGGACTTATTAGCAAATCGTCGCCAATGTGGGAAGATAAGTCGGTAGTGTTGCGTACTTTTAACCAGGTTGGTTTTGAGCGCACCATATCCATGGTGAGCACAAATCTATCCATATCGAATCGAACCAGGCATGCCGAGCGGCTTGAGGATGGACTACAGCCAGTCTCTGAAGTGCATATGCAGGAGCTCCTTGCATACACGGCTAAAAATACAAGTAGCGAACTAAACCTTTTGCTGAGTTTGGGGTTTTTTACCGGAGCACGTATTCAAACGCTTGCGGGGCTACGTGTAAAGACCATCTTGAATGCCGTTGAGGATCCCTGTGCAAGAGGAATCTTTCGCCTGTCTGTCGGGCCGGCTGCAAATCCTCCGGTGCCAACTAAGTTCAGTGTTAATGGACAGATACTCATACCTGAACAGTTGCTCAATACGATCAAAGCATACATTTATAGCGTTCAGCGGCTTCATAGAGAAGCGAAGGCGGATCAAGAGAATAAAGACCTCGTTTTTCTAACTCGGTTTGGTCATGCGTATAGCGATAGAGTTTTAGGAAAAAGCCCCGCTATCAATCGTCTAATGGCTGATCTCAGGCGAAAAGCCGTAAAGGATGGGCTGAACTTCATGGCGAACTTCCACTTTCACCAAACGCGCGCAACGTTTGGTACATGGCTTACAACAATAGCTCTTCGTGTAGGGGATCCTATTACTGCAGTCGCTTTCGTGCGAGATGCGATGTTGCATAAGAATGAAAGTACAACTTTTAGATACATAAGATTTATCAGGCAGAGCAAAGTAAAGGCGGAAGTGGCAAATGAATTTACCAGGGCCTTTTCTGGCATAGATATTTTTCAGGAGTAAGTGCGGGTGAGTGATTATCAGCTTCCTGATCTAAAATTCCCGCAGGTTACACTTGGTAGGCATGAAACACCATGGAACTTGAATAGTTTGTTATATTTTGGTTGCAGTGATTTACCTGTGCGCGAGTTTTTGGATTTAGAAATAAAAGGTCAGTTGGGTGAGCCAATTTTTGAAAGAATAGAGCTTGTCAAAAGCATTCATAATGTCATATCCGTAGGTCTAGTTAGTGGGCACAGTCAAGCTACGGCGAAAAAGCGCATAAAAGAGGGCGGCGGCAAAAACTGAGTGCAACACCTGACCTTTCCGGTACGGTGCTGCCCCTATGTCTTATACCGAACTCAG
>NZ_PJQQ01000016.1:0-133669 GCF_002858665.1 Pseudomonas sp. FFUP_PS_473 | reverse complement strand
TCACCCATTCAGCCACCACAGCCAAACGGGTTGCGCTAACGCGCAACGCGCCATGCCTGGCGCACAACAAAAAACCCCTGGCCTTTCGGCCAGGGGTTTTATTTTGAAGCGGGTAAGGCTGGCTTACATCATGCCGCCCATACCGCCCATGCCACCCATGCCGCCCATATCAGGCATGCCACCGGCTGGCTTGTCTTCTGGAGCGTCAGCAACCATCGCTTCGGTGGTGATCATCAGACCACCGATGGACGCTGCAGCTTGCAGAGCCGAACGGGTAACCTTGGCTGGGTCCAGGATGCCCATCTCGATCATATCGCCGTACTCACCGGTAGCAGCGTTGTAACCGAAGTTGCCCGAACCTTGCTTGACCTTGTCAACCACAACGCTTGGCTCGTCGCCGGCGTTAGCAGTGATCTGGCGCAGCGGCGCTTCAACAGCGCGACGCAGCAGAGCAATACCCACGTCCTGATCAGCGTTGTCGCCTTTCAGTTCGGAAATGGCTTGCAGAGCGCGGACCAGTGCTACACCACCGCCAGGCACCACGCCTTCTTCAACGGCTGCACGGGTAGCGTGCAGGGCGTCTTCAACGCGGGCTTTCTTCTCTTTCATTTCAACTTCGGTGCCAGCACCGACCTTGATCACGGCAACACCGCCAGCCAGTTTGGCCAGACGCTCTTGCAGTTTTTCACGATCGTAGTCCGAGGAAGTCTCTTCGATCTGGGCACGGATCTGCTTGACGCGTGCTTCGATGTCGGCTTCGGAACCTGCACCGTCGATGATGGTGGTGTTTTCTTTCGACAGGGTGACACGCTTGGCGTTACCCAGGTGCTCCAGGGTAGCGGACTCCAGGCTCAGGCCGATTTCTTCGGAGATCACGGTACCGCCGGTCAGGACAGCGATGTCCTGCAGCATGGCCTTGCGACGGTCGCCGAAACCAGGTGCCTTGACTGCAGCAACCTTGACGATACCGCGCATGTTGTTGACGACCAGGGTCGCCAGCGCTTCGCCTTCAACGTCTTCAGCCACGATCAGCAGCGGACGGCCGGACTTGGCAACGGCTTCCAGAACTGGCAGCAGTTCGCGGATGTTGGAGATCTTTTTGTCAACCAGCAGCAGCAGCGGACCTTCCAGCTCGGCAACCATGGTGTCTGGCTTGTTGACGAAGTAAGGGGACAGGTAGCCACGGTCGAACTGCATGCCTTCAACAACCGACAGTTCGTTTTCCAGGCCCGAGCCTTCTTCGACAGTGATGACGCCTTCTTTACCGACTTTTTCCATGGCTTCGGCAATGATGTCACCGATGGAGTTGTCGGAGTTGGCCGAGATAGTACCAACCTGAGCAATGGCCTTGGAGTCGGCGCATGGCTTGGATAGGCCTTTCAGCTCTTTGACGATGGCGATGGTCGCCTTGTCGATACCGCGCTTCAGGTCCATCGGGTTCATGCCGGCAGCGACGGCTTTCAGACCTTCGTTGACGATGGCTTGAGCCAGAACGGTAGCGGTGGTGGTGCCGTCACCGGCATCATCGTTAGCCTTGGAAGCGACGTCCTTGAGCAGCTGAGCGCCCATGTTTTCGAACGCGTCTTTCAGCTCGATTTCTTTGGCGACAGAAACGCCGTCCTTGGTGATGGTCGGTGCGCCGAAGCTCTTGGCCAGAACTACGTTACGGCCTTTCGGGCCCAGGGTCGCTTTTACCGCGTCAGCCAGAACGTTGACACCAACCAGCATTTTCTTACGGGCGGAATCGCCGAATTTTACGTCTTTAGCAGCCATGATCGTTTAATCCTTGAATACTTTGAAGTAACGGGAAACCAGCGGTTGATTAACCTTCGATGACCGCGAGAATTTCGTTCTCGCTCATCACCAGCAGGTCTTCGCCGTCGACTTTCACAGTGTTGCTACCGGAGTAAGGGCCGAAAACAACCTTGTCACCCACTTTCACGGCCAGCGCACGTACTTCACCGTTATCCAGGATGCGGCCGGTACCTACAGCGACAATTTCGCCACGGTTAGGTTTTTCAGCAGCCGAACCTGGCAGAACGATACCGCCAGCGGTTTTCGATTCTTCTTCGCTGCGACGGATGACGACGCGGTCATGCAGAGGACGAAGCTTCATTGTCGATCTCTCCTAATTGTGGTTTTCATCGGCCGGTTTAAACCGGCTGGTTGAGGCTATCGGCGTGGCCCAAGTTGGCCCGACCGTTGGTGGCTCGCCAAGCGAACCACGCATGTCTTGTCTGGTGTTTGTAACCAGAAACCTTTCGGTGACCCATACATGAGGTCGCTCAAGGCGATTACAAGGCTGTACATGAAAATTTTTTTGTCGAGCGGGCGAATGAAAAACGGCCCCGTATGGGGCCGTCAGGTTATCGCCAGGGTTCAAGAGTCGCGATGCTCGTACTCGCCTTCGATCACATTCGGCTGCCGCGGCGTACCGCCCTGAGCACCAGGACGGCCTGCAAACGGGTCATCTGAAAACGCCCGCTGACGCATGGCCTGCGCCTCGGCACGCTCACGCAAACGTCGACCGATCAGGCGTCGGGTGAACGGCAGCAGGCAGATCAGGCCCAGCACGTCAGTAATGAAACCAGGCACCAGGAGCAGACCGCCACCGACGGCCAGCAACAACCCCTGGAACATCTCCTCAGCAGGCAGTTCGCCACGCTGCAGGCTTTCACGGGCGCGCAGCGCGGTAGCCAGACCAGCCACCCGCATGACCAGCACACCCAGTGCAGAAGAGGCAATGATCAGCAGCAACGCCGGGAAAAAACCAATGGCTGTGCTGACCTTGAAAAACACATAGAGCTCGAGCACCGGAAAAAGCAGAAACAGCAGTAGAAAAGCACGCATCAAGGGTTCCTCGACGGAAGACGACCTTCCAATACCCGGTTAATGGTTGCAGTCCATTGCAATTTCAAGCCTCAACCGGCTCGTTACTCGGCCAATCGTCGGCGTGGGCCAGAAAAACCAAGGCTTCGCGTACTTGTGTCGGCGTGTTGCAAGGCTCACCAAACGCCAGCCAGTAGAGGCCATGGCCAATTCGCAAGTGCATGCCTTCGCTGTCGATACCGGCCATCTGCGCAGGCACGGTCTGCGGCAAACCGCTCAAGGCCACATAGTGAGCAATCGCCTTGGCATGATCGCTATTCATGTGCTCGACCATACTGGCCTCAACCTTCCCGGCAAACGGGTTGGCAAGGGCCACGTGGTCCAGCCAGTGAATCGCGCCAAAGCCGCCGATATAGCGATATCGCACGGGTTTGAGCACCCAGAAATCGAAATCATGCGCGCGGTGGTAATTACGCGACTCCGGAAAATAACGGTAATAACGCTCGGCTGCCGCTTCAATGGCGTCGGCGTCCTCAAGCTGCCGGGCCTCGGCTAGCAGCGTCAGACGGCCCACCGCCTGAACGTCTTCAGCGCCCCGCTCGCCGACCAGCAACGAACATTTCGGATCACGCTGCAGGTTGTGAGTGTGCTGAGCGATACGGCTGATGAGGATCAGCGGATGACCTTCGGCATCCAGGCAATAGGGCACCACCGAACCAAACGGAAAGCCCGGCATCGACTTGGAGTGGGTCGACAGGACACCACGGTATTCCTTGAGCAGCAGTTCTCGTGCATGCTTCGTCGCTTTAGCGCTCACGTTGTGACCCCCAGACTAGAATTCGTCATAAATAAAATGTGTTCGCCCGCCCCAAACCTGCCCGTGGAGCATCCTTATGCAATTAACTGACAAAGTAATCATTATCACCGGCGGCTGCCAGGGTTTGGGCCGTTCAATGGCCGAGTACCTGGCAGGTAAAGGGGCACGCCTGGCGCTCGTCGACCTCAACGAAGAAAAACTCCAGCACACCGTCGCGGCGTGCAAGGCGTTGGGTGTCGAAGCACGCTACTACCTGTGCAATGTCGCTGACGAAGACCAGGTCGTCCAGATGGTTGAGCAGGTGGCGGCGGATTTCGGTGCCATTCACGGCCTGATCAACAACGCGGGCATCCTGCGTGACGGTCTGCTGGTGAAGGTCAAGGATGGCCAACTGAGCAAAATGAGCCTGGCCCAATGGCAGTCCGTGATCGACGTCAACCTCACGGGGGTGTTTCTCTGCACCCGTGAAGTGGCGGCAAAAATGATCGAACTGAAAAACCAGGGCGCAATCATCAACATTTCCTCGATTTCCCGCGCGGGGAACCTGGGCCAAACCAACTACTCGGCCGCCAAGGCAGGCGTCGCGGCCGCCACGGTTACCTGGGCAAAAGAGTTGGCCCGCTATGGTATCCGCGTGGCCGGCATTGCCCCCGGGTTCATCGAAACCGAGATGACCGCAAGCATGAAGCCCGAGGCGCTGGAGAAAATGACGGCTGGCATTCCGCTCAAGCGCATGGGCACACCAGCGGAAATTGCCCATTCGGCCGCTTACATTCTTGAAAACGATTACTTCAGCGGGCGCATTCTGGAGCTGGACGGCGGTTTGCGCCTGTAAAAGCGTTATCCAGATACGCCCCGGGCGAGGACGGAGCCAAACCATGCCAATGTGTTCAATTGCTGTTTCCCGGCTCACTGCGACCCGCCAGGCTGTCGCGCAGAGTGCACAACGGTGAACGCCGTGCCCGGTGATCCAAGGCAAACGCCTGAAGCCAGACGAACGGCACTCTATGTGGTACTGAACCAGGTACCTGCAGGCAAAGTCGTCAGCTATGGTCAATTGGCCGAAATGGCCGGGCTGGGGCGTGCTGCGCGCTGGGTCGGGCGTACCCTCGGGCAACTGCCTGATTCGACACAGCTTCCCTGGCACCGTGTGATTGCTGCCGGTGGCCGCCTGAGCCTTGCGCAGGGCACACCTTCAGGTGATGAACAACGTGCCAGGCTGCGTGCAGAAGGGGTCACCGTCCAGAATAATCGTGTGGATATGTCGTACCATGGCTGGCGTCCAATGGAGCACAGCGGTTAGAGTGCGCGCTTTGTTTTCGTAAACTTGAGGCAGATGTTGGCCCATGCCCCGTAAAACCTGGCGCGATGCGCTCGCTGCCTATGCCAGCCCGTCAACGCTGGTGCTGTTGCTGCTCGGCTTTGCCGCCGGCCTGCCGTACATGTTGGTGTTCTCAACCCTGTCCGTGTGGCTGCGCGAGGCCGGTGTGGCCCGCGAGACGATTGGCTATGCCAGCCTGATAGGCTTGGCGTACGCCTTTAAATGGGTGTGGTCGCCACTGCTCGACCAGTGGCGCCTGCCACTGCTGGGCAAGCTCGGTCGACGCCGCTCCTGGCTCGTGTTATCGCAGGTGCTGGTCGTGGTGGGCCTCATCGGAATGGGGTTTTGCGACCCCCAGAAGCACTTGTCCTGGCTGATTGCCCTGGCCGTACTTGTCGCGTTTGCCTCGGCAACACAGGATATTGCCGTTGATGCCTATCGCCTGGAGATCGCCGACGATCAGCGCCAGGCAGCCCTGGCAGCCAGCTATATGGCTGGCTACCGCGTCGCGGCCCTGCTGGCTACCGCGGGCGCCCTGTTTTTCGCTGAAGGTTTCGGCTCCACCGGTTTCAACTACCTCCACAAAGCCTGGACCGGTACCTATGTGCTGTTCGGTGTAATGATGGTGCCGGCACTGGTTACCAGCCTGTTGATGCGCGAACCGCCTGTACCACTGCGCACTCAGTTGTCGGCGGCGCGCTATGGCTTTGCCCACCAACTGGTATCCGTGTTCGTGCTGATCGTACTGCTCGTGTCGGTACCGGCAACGTTTACCCAGTTGTACTACACCGACTTTGCCAGTGTGCTGTTCGAGGGCGTGAGCCTGCTTGACCTGCTGCTGGAAGACCGCGCGTTCCTTCGCGCGATTCTGTACATCACGCTCACAGCGTTGTGCCTGTCCTCAATGGGCCGGCGTGGCCTGGCCCCGGTGCTGACCCCGGTCAACGACTTCATTACGCGCTACCGCTGGCAGGCCTTGCTGCTGCTTGGGCTGATCGCAACGTACCGGATGTCCGATACAGTGATGGGCGTGATGGCCAACGTGTTCTACATCGATCAAGGCTTCACCAAGGATCAGATCGCCAGCATCAGCAAGATCTTCGGGTTGATCATGACCTTGGTGGGCGCCGGCCTAGGCGGGCTGCTGATCGTCCGTTTCGGCATCCTGCCGATCCTGTTCATCGGTGGCGCAGCCTCGGCCAGCACCAACATCCTGTTCCTGATGCTGGCAGACATGGGCCCCAACCTGAACATGCTGATCGTCACCATCTCGCTGGATAACTTCAGCTCTGGCATGGCGACTTCGGCATTTGTCGCCTACCTGTCGAGCCTGACCAACCTCAAGTTCTCGGCCACCCAGTATGCCCTGCTCAGCTCCATCATGCTGTTGCTGCCAAGGCTGATCGGTGGATACTCAGGCGTCATGGTGGAAAAGTTCGGCTACCACGACTTCTTCCTGATTACGGCACTGCTGGGTGTACCCACGCTTATCCTGATTGCCCTGCACTGGCATCAAGAAGCCCGCCGTGGAAAGCCTGAACCTCAGGATCAGCCACAGAACTCGGTGGGCGAACGCCCTTAATCCGAGACAACCAGCTCGCCAGCGCTCAGCACCGTACGCAACGGCCAGAGCGCCAGCAGGCCGGCGACACCCGCGACCCAAGCGAACGTCAGCAAGCCCTCACCCGCGCCCAGTATTGCCAGCAAGGAGCCTCCCAGGCCGAGCAAAGCAATGGTGATCATGCCCAGCATCGCCGACACCAGGCCTTTGCTTTGCTCGCTGGCAAACAGCGTGATGCGGTACAACACGGCATTACAGACCCCAAGGCCAAGCGCGTATACCGATAGCCCTGCAACCACACCGATCACCGACGGGTACAACCAGGCGACAACCATCATTGCCAGCAAACCACCCACCAGCGGCCACAGCCCACGGCGCACGAGGGCCAGCAGTGTATAGCGCTCGGCAATCCGGTTAATGATCAGGTTTCCGGCAATCAGGCCGCCAAACACCGGCAGTTGCCACAGCGCGTAGTCCAGCGTACTCAAGCCCTGGCCGTGAATGAGCAGTACCGGCGAAAGCCCGATCCAGGCGATCAGCGGCAACCCGATCAAACCAAGCGCCATGCTGCCCGCGACGAAGTAACGGTTGAGCAACAACTGTCGATAACCAGCCAACAAAGGCAGCAGATGAATCGGCTGAAACGCCAGCCTGCTGCCGTCACGCCGCTCAACACCAAGTGTTTCAGGCATGAAGCGATACAGCGCCAACCAGGCAAGCATGCCACCGGCGCCGATCAGTACAAAAATCCAACGCCAGGACATCCACTCCAGCAACAGCGTGCCGAGCAAAGGCCCCAGCAAGGGGGATAGCAAGGCGATATTCGCGAGCAGGGCCATCATCCGCACCGCATCCGCTTCGCTGAAGGCTTCGTTCAGAGCGGGATAACTCACCGTCACCACAAAGCCCAGACCAATGCCCTGCAACAATCGCAGCAGGTTGAACAGCTCAATCCCCTCCACCCAATGGGTGAGCAGGCACATCAGGCTGAAAAACACGCAGCCACCGAGCAACAGCGGGCGCCGACCATAGCGGTCCGCCAACGGCCCGATCAGCCATTGCAGCAGTACGCCGCCAAGCAGATAGAGGTTCAGGGCATGGGGGATGAAATCTGCACTCGCCTGCAGGTCGCTCACCACCGTAGGCATGGCTGGCATGACCACATCACTGGCGACATAGGTCAGCAGCTCGAAGAGCGCCAAGGTCAGTGCGAAGCAGAATGCACGCAACGGGGTGATTTGCAGCAGCGGGGTCAACATGGGAACGCCAGGCCAAACGACATTTGGCCAGCCTGTATGCCAGAAAAGTCACGCTCGCGATAGGACATTCCAGGTGCCAGCCTTGCCGGCGACGCTATCGGCAAGGTTGGCGCCTGCACAGGCAACGCTTTAGGCAGTCGCTTCCTGGACCACGCGAATCACGCGCTGCGGAAAGGGAATGTCGATCCCCTCGGCACGCAGGCGATCACGGGCATGCTCGTTGAGCATGAACAACACATCCCAGTAGTCACCGGTATTGACCCAGACACGCAGGGAAATGGTGATAGAACTGTCGCCCAAGGTCGACACGACGGCTTGTGGCGCCGGATCCTTGTGAACCCGTGGGTCATTGGCCAGCTCGAGCAACACGCGGCGCGCAGCCTGCAAGTCGGCATCGTAGTCGACACCAACATCAAACACGACCTTACGGGTCGGCTGGCGGTTGTGGTTGGTGATAATGCCGTTGGACAGGCTGCCGTTGGGCATGATCACGGTCTTGTTGTCAGCCGTACGCAGCACCGTGTGGAAGATCTGGATGTTATCCACCGTTCCGCTGACCCCTTGCGCTTCGATCACATCACCAATGCGAAACGGACGGAACAGCAAAATCAGCACGCCACCGGCAAAGTTCGCCAGGCTGCCCTGTAATGCCAAGCCAATGGCAAGGCCTGCGGCACCAATGGCGGCAACGAAGGACGTGGTTTCTACGCCGATCATCGAAGCGACGCTGACCATCAACAGCACTTTGAGGGCGATGTTGGCCAGGCTACTGATGAACCCCTGCAGTGCAAGGTCGGCATTACGCAAAGCCAGCAACTTGCCCAGACGGAATGTCACCTTGTTGATCAGCCACCAACCGATGGACAACGTGAGCAGCGCCAACAGAAAACGGCTGCCGTACTCCATGATCAATGGAATCCAGCTTTGTGAGGTCTTGACCAGTTGATCGACTTCAGCGTTCAAATCCATAGTGCTCTCCTGATGCCAAATGGCAAAAAGCGTAAATATCCCACCGCAATCGTATCAACGGCCTAGAGAAGCTCGGACGCCAGAACGGCGCCGAGGTTCCTGACGCAGGGTGCTCAGTCGCGGAAATTGTTGAACTGCAATGGCATGCCGAATTCCTTGGCACGCAAGGCGGCGATGGCCTCTTGCAAATCGTCGCGCTTCTTGCCGGTTACCCGTACCTGCTCGCCCTGGATGGCGGCCTGAACCTTGAGCTTGGCCTCCTTGATGTGGGCAACGATCTTTTTCGCCAGCTCTTTGTCGATACCTTCCTTGAGGACGGCTTCCTGTTTCATGACCTTACCGGACGGGTAAGCATCCTTGATCTCCAGGCATTGGGCGTCGATCTTGCGTTTGATCAGCGACAACCTGAGGATTTCAATCATCTGCTCAAGCTGGAATTCGGCTTCGGCTGTCAGGTTGACAGTCAGCTCCTTTTCCTTGAACTCGAAGCTGCCTTTGCCTTTCAGGTCGTAGCGCCGGTCCAGTTCCTTGATCGCGTTGTCTACCGCGTTGGTGACTTCGTGTTTGTCCAGTTCCGATACCACGTCGAACGACGGCATATCCTTTTCTCCAAAAATAAAAGACACGCTACCTGCCCTGATGAAAGAGCACGATGGAGCGCGCCGGGTTTGACGGTTAAAATGCTCGCTCATTATAACGGTTGCGAAACGCGGATGAGCAGCACCTGGCATATTCTCGGCGCCGGCAGTCTGGGCAGCCTTTGGGCCTGTCGTCTGGCTCGTGCAGGCAAAGCAGTACGCCTGATCTTGCGGGACGATGAGCGTGTGGCTGCCTATGAGGCCGCGGGCGGCCTGACGCTGATCGAACAGGATCAGGCGCACACTCATGCCATTCCCGCACAGACAGCGACGGGCGCAGGGCCTATCCACCGTCTGCTGGTGGCCTGCAAAGCCTACGACGCACACAAGGCGGTTGCTCCCCTGCTGCCCCGCTTGGCCCCCAATGCCGAGCTGATCCTGCTGCAGAACGGCCTGGGCAGCCAGGACGAGGTTGCCGCCCTGGTGCCCCACGCACGTTGTATCTTCGCCTCCAGCACGGAAGGCGCCTTTCGTCAGGCGGACTGGCAGGTGGTGTTTGCCGGCCACGGCTTCAACTGGCTGGGCGATCCCGCCAGGCCCAGCACGCCCGACTGGCTCGATGAACTGGAAGACGCCGGGATACCACACCAGTGGACACCCGACATCCTTACCCGCCTCTGGCGCAAACTGGCCTTGAACTGCGCCATCAACCCACTGACGGTGTTGCATGAGTGCCGCAATGGCGGCCTGAGCGAACACCACTGCGAAGTGGCGACCCTGTGCGTGGAGCTCGCCGAGCTATTGCGCCGCTGTGGTCAACCACAGGCCGCCGATGGCCTCGCCGAGGAGGTAGAGCGGGTGATTCAGGCTACCGCCGCCAACTACTCATCGATGTACCAGGACGTCCGTCAGGGCCGCCGCACAGAGATCCACTACCTGCTCGGCCATGCCTGCCGCATTGCCGCCCGTCATGGCTGCGAATTGCCGCACCTGGAACGGCTCCACCGGCGCCTGGTCGAGTACCTGAATGCGCATGGATTGCCCAGCGACTGAATCGGGCGGTACTCTGGGCGCCTAACCTCCCACCAGGATCACGCCTCAACCATGCCATTGCGCGAACGCCTGGAAAACCTGCCCGTTGGGCAAAAGCTACTGGCTGCCCTGCTGGTGCTGCTGATTACCGTGATGTTGGTCGCCAACCTGACCTTCATCAGTGCTGCCTATTGGATCTCTCAAGAGAGCATGGCGCCCCAGGCGTTGCAGACCATCGGTCGACTGGTATCCAACCCTCAACTGGCGCAACAGGCTAGCGACTCACCGGAAGCCGCCGACCGGCTACTCAGGGAGCTGGACAGCTATTCACCACTGCGCGCTGCCGCCCTGTATGGCAGCGATGGCAAGCGTCTCGCGCAATTGCAGCACGGCGAATTACTCGACCTGCCCAAACGCTATCGCAACATCGAAACCTGGCGGCTCACCGAATTTCGCAACACCCAACTGATCCCGCTGCCACGCCCTGGTTCACCGCCCAGCCACTTGCTGCTGGTGGCCAGTAGCGAACTGCCGATGGCCTTCTACACCGGCACGCTGACCGCCAGCCTGGGGATTCTGGTGTTCAGTGTGCTGCTATGGATGATCATCGCCCGGCAGATCAAGCGCCTGATTACCGAGCCCATCGACCGGCTTGAACAGCTCACGCGCCAGGTGACCCGTGAAGAGAACTATGCCCTGCGCGCCCAGCCGGGTAACCGCGACGAAATCGGCAGCCTCGCAGAAGCCTTCAACACGATGCTTTCGCGCATCGAAGCACGCGAACAGCAGCTCAAGCGCGCTCGCGACGAATTCCAGGATGCCTTCGACCAGGCTCAGGGCCTGGCCGAGGAAACACGCCATACCAACCGCAAGCTTGAACTGGAAGTCCAGGTACGCAGCAAGATCGAGAAAAAACTCACCGGTTTTCAGAACTACCTCAACAGCATTATCGACTCGATGCCCTCGGCCCTGATCGCACTCGACGAGCAGCTCTACGTCACCCAGTGGAACCAGGAAGCCACCGCCCTCTCCGGCACACCGCTGGACGAGGCGCTGAACCAGCCGATTTTCCTCGCGTTCGAGCCGCTACGCCCCTTCCTGCCGCAACTCAAGGAAAGCGTCGAGAAGCACCGGGTAGCGAAAATTGAACGCGTCACCTGGACCAAGGACGACGAGCCTCGCCACTATGCTCTGACCTTTTACCCACTCATGGGCGGTGGCGGACGTGGCGTGGTGATCCGTATCGACGACATCACCCAGCGCCTGTCGCTTGAGGAAATGATGGTGCAATCGGAAAAAATGCTCTCGGTCGGCGGCCTGGCAGCGGGCATGGCGCATGAAATCAACAACCCACTCGGGGCGATTCTGCACAACGTCCAGAATATCCGGCGGCGGCTGTCGCCTGACTTGCCAAAGAACATCGAGCAAGCCAACGAAGCGGGTATCGACCTGAGCGTCGTCAACCATTACCTGCAACTGCGCGAAGTGCCGCAACTGCTCGATGGCATCCAGCAGGCCGGCACCCGAGCGGCCAAGATCGTCACCCATATGCTCAGCTTCAGCCGCCGCAGCAATCGCCAACTGGTGCCCTGCGACCTGCCAGCCTTGATCGACCAGGCGGTAGAAATCGCCAGCAACGACTTCGACCTGACCATCGGTTTCGACTTCAAAGGCCAAGCCATTGTCCGCCAGTTCGACCCTGAACTGGGGCCGGTACCCTGCACGGCGAACGAGCTTGAACAGGTTTTGCTGAACCTGCTTAAAAACGCGGCTCAGGCGATTCACCAGCGCCAGGATGATAGCGAGCCAGGTCGCATCATCCTGCGCACGCGACTGAATCCGCCATGGGCCGAGATCCAGGTCGAAGACAATGGTGTCGGCATGACGGAAGCCGTCCGCAAGCGGACCTTCGAGCCGTTCTTCACCACCAAGGAGATTGGCCAGGGCACCGGGCTGGGGCTGTCCGTCTCCTACTTCATCATCACCAATAACCACAAAGGCCAGATGGAGGTGCACTCAGCACCCGGTCAAGGCACCTGCTTCACCTTGCGCCTGCCCCTGGCAACCCCCACACCGAACCAAAAGACGGAGTCTTGAACATGGGTTTTCGTTTGTCGAAGATCTACACCCGCACGGGCGACAAGGGTGAAACGGGCTTGGGCGATGGCCGCCGAGTACCGAAGGATCACCCACGCATTGAAGCCATTGGCGAAGTGGATACGCTCAACAGCCAGCTTGGCGTGCTGCTGGCAGGCCTTGCGACGGACCCTGCCCTGACAGAACTGATCGAAGTGCTTTCACCTTGTCAGCATCGACTGTTCGATCTGGGAGGCGAGCTGGCGATGCCCAGTTATCAAGCCTTGAATGATGCGCAAGTGGAATCACTGGAGCAGGTGATCGATCGCTGGAACGATGAACTGGGACCGCTGGAGAATTTCATTCTGCCCGGAGGCTCAGCCCTGGTCGCCCAGGCCCATGTCTGCCGCAGCCTGGCCCGCAGTGCCGAACGACGCTGCCAAACGCTGAACGCCATTGAGCCATTGACTGGGGTTGGTTTGGCCTACATCAACCGGTTGTCCGACCTACTGTTCGTAGCGGCACGGCTGATTGGGCGGCGCCAGGGCGTGGCCGAGGTGCTGTGGCAGCCTGCAGCCAAACCCTGAGGCGCCAGTCAGCGCCCATCAAGCACGATTCCCTGTGGTTACATCTCGGGCCAGAAGGCCCGAATCCCGGCAACACCCTGCGCACCGCTCTGCCAGGCCCGCTCACGCTCTGCATCGCCAACGCCACCGAGCAGGAACACCGGACGATTGAAGCCCTCGATCAACTGCGAGGCCTGCTCCCAGCCTAATGGCGCGGTATCCGGATGGCTCTGCGTCGCCTGCACCGGCGAGAGGGTGACAAAATCAACCCCCATCCGCTCAGCCAACGCCAACTCTTCGGCGTTATGGCAGGACGCTGCCAGCCAACGGTTCTGCGGGAACGGACGCCCCTTGCTGGCGTACTTGCGCAACTGCGTCGCAGTCAGGTGCCAACCGGCCGCCGGGAAGTCGCCCAACCACTCCAACGGCCCCTTGAGCATCAACTGTGCCTTGCCAGCACAGAGGCCGACAGCATCCACGGCGAGGTCGCGGTACTGCGGGTCATACATGTTCGGCGCACGCAATTGCAGCAGCTTTACGCCGCCAGCAATGGCCTTCTGCATACCGCGCAGCAACTGGGACGTTTCCAGGCCGTCCGGGGTAATCAGGTACTCACCGGGCAAACGCGCAGCCGCCACAATCGGCCGGTTGGCTTCAGGGAAGTCGTACTGCGCCAATTCACGTGGTGCCACCCAGGCCAACGGCTGGCCCTCGGCACCGTGGGGCTCACCGGTAAACGCGGACACCTCCCACACATCCAGCAGCACCTGTTTGTCCGGGTAGTCGTGCTTGACCTTGATCAATGGCCGCGCCGCACTGACGGCAATACCCAGCTCTTCCTGAAGCTCACGGGCCAACGCAGCCTGTACGGCTTCGCCCTCCTCGACCTTGCCGCCCGGAAACTCCCAAAGGCCGCCCTGATGCTGACTGTCGGCACGCCGAGCAATCAGCACCCGGCCATCGGTACCGCGAATCACGGCGGCAGCTACATGAATACGTTTCACCGTCCACACTCCGCCAATCCCGCTTTCTGCCAGGCCTGGAAAGCGGGCCACTGGTAAATCGCTTCGATGTAGTTGAGCGCTTCAACCGGCAGTTCAACCCGGTAAGTGCGCAGGCGAACCGCCACTGGCGCAAAAAACGCGTCGGCCAGGCTAGGCGTGCCAAACAGGAACGGGCCACTGGCGGTTGCGGCAGCACGGCACTCGGCCCACAAGGCAACAATACGGTCGATATCCGCCTGGACGTCCGCCGGGGTTACGTCCAACGCCTGGTCACGGCTCAGGTCGAATGGCATGGTGCCACGCAAGGCAAAGAAACCACTGTGCATCTGCGCACAGGCAGAGCGGGCCTGAGCACGGGCAGCGACGTCGGTCGGCCACAGATGGGCGTCCGGATGACGCTCGGCCAGGTACTCGGCAATCGCCAGGGAGTCGGCGATGGTGCCATGCTCGGACTTGAGCAACGGCACCTTGCCGGTCGGCGAATGCTCGAGCAAGCGGGCGCGGGTATCAGGTTGATTGAGTTTGACGAGTTGCTCGGTGTAGGACGCTCCGGTCAGTTCCAGCGCCAGGGCGGCGCGCAGTGACCAGGAGGAATAAAGCTTGTCGCCGATGATCAGGTGGTAGCTCATGGTTCGGCTCCAGAAGGTTTGGAGAATGTACCGCCGCTGTCGCCGACCAGGCCGGCTCGCGCTGGAGCCGGCCTGGTCAACGAGTCGATCAGCTCCGGTATTCGGCGTTGATCTTCACATACTCATGGGACAGGTCAGTGGTCCAGATGACCTCGCTGCACTGGCCGCGGCCCAACTCGATGCGAATGGTGATTTCTTCCTGCGCCATGACAGCGGCGCCCTGCTCTTCGGTATAGCTGGCACTGCGGCCGCCTTTGCTGGCGATGCAGACGCTACCCAGGTAGACGTCGATCAGGCTCACATCCAGGTTCGGCACACCCGCACGGCCTACTGCCGCCAGAATACGGCCCCAGTTCGGGTCGGAGGCGAACAGCGCGGTCTTGATCAGCGGCGAGTGGGCCACTGCGTAAGCAACGTCCAGGCATTCCTGATGATTGCCACCGCCGTTGACTTCAACGGTCACGAACTTGGTCGCACCTTCACCATCACGAACGATAGCCTGTGCCACCTCCATGCATACCTCGAACACTGCCTGCTTCAACGCCGCGAACAGCGGGCCGCTGGCTTCGGTGACTTCAGGTACTGCGGCCTTGCCAGTCGCGATCAGCATGCAGCAATCGTTGGTCGAGGTATCGCCATCGATAGTAATGCGGTTGAACGACTTGTTCGCGCCGTCCAGCAGCAGGTCCTTGAGCACGTGCGGTGCAACCTTGGCATCGGTGGCGATGTAGCCCAGCATGGTCGCCATGTTCGGGCGAATCATGCCCGCGCCCTTGCTGATGCCGGTCACGGTGACCGTGACGCCATCGTGCTGGAACTGACGGCTCGCGCCCTTGGGCAGGGTGTCGGTGGTCATGATGCCGGTCGCAGCGTTTGCCCAGTTGTTTTCCGACAGATCGTCCAGCGCGGCTTGCAGAGCGCCTTCAATCTTCTCGACCGGCAGCGGCTCGCCGATGACGCCGGTGGAGAACGGCAACACCGCACTGGCATCAACGCCAGCCAGCTCGGCCAGCTTGGCGCAAGCGCGCTCAGCAGCCGCCAGGCCCTGTGCACCGGTACCAGCGTTGGCATTGCCAGTGTTCGTCAGCAGGTAACGTACGGTGCCCTGTACACGCTGCTTGGCGAGGATTACAGGTGCCGCACAGAAGGCGTTCAGGGTGAACACACCTGCCACGCTGGAGCCTTCGGCACAGCGCATGACCACGACATCCTTGCGCCCTGGGCGCTTGATGCCCGCCGAGGCGATGCCGAGTTCAAAACCTGGGACCGGGTGCAACGTTGGCAAAGGACCAAGACCAACAGCCATGAAAGCGCTCCTAAAAAAAATACGCCGAGCTCGTTGCCGCGGCGCTTGAGATGGAACAACGCCGCGAAGGCAGGAAGCCTGTCGCGGCGCGGTGTTCAAATGTCAGCGTGTTACCTGGGCGGGATCGTCAGTTGATCTGGCCGTGGCAATGCTTGAACTTCTTGCCCGAACCACACCAGCACAGTTCGTTACGCCCCAGCTTCTGTTCGCTGCGCACTGGCGCAGCGGCAACAGCAACTTCAGCGCCTTCTTCCTGCTCGTCATTCTGCTCCAGACCTGGCGCAGCATCATGCTGGAATTGCATGCGCTGGGCCAATTCCTCGGCTTCGCGGCGCAGACGCGCCTCTTCTTCGATCGGGTCTTCGCGGCGAACCTGAACGTGCGAGAGCACGCGGATGGTATCGCGCTTGATCGAGTCCAGCAGCTCCTGGAACAGGTTGAACGACTCGCGCTTGTACTCCTGCTTCGGGTTCTTCTGTGCATAACCACGCAGGTGGATGCCATGACGCAAGTGGTCCATGGTCGACAGGTGGTCTTTCCACAGGTCATCCAGAACGCGCAGCAGAATCTGCTTCTCGAAGGTGCGCAGGGCATCGGCGCTGGCTTGCTCTTCCTTCTCGTTATACGCCGCCAGCAGCTCGTTCAGCAGGCGCTCGCGCAGGGTTTCTTCGTACAGGTGATCGTCTTCGTCGAGCCACTTCTGAATCGGCAGCTTGACCCCGAAATCGCTGGCCAGAGCTGCTTCCAGACCGGCCACGTCCCACTGTTCGGGCAGCGACTGCGGCGGAATGTGCTGGCTGACGGTGGCATCCAGTACTTCCTGACGGAAGTCAGCGATGGTGTCACCAATATTGTCAGCAGCCAGCAGGCTGTTGCGCATGTGGTAGATCACCTTACGCTGCTCGTTGGCCACGTCGTCGAATTCGAGCAATTGCTTACGAATATCGAAGTTGCGCCCTTCAACCTTGCGTTGTGCTTTTTCGATGGCGTTGGTCACCATGCGGTGCTCGATCGCCTCACCGGACTGCATACCCAGCGCTTTCATGAAATTCTTCACCCGGTCAGAGGCGAAGATGCGCATCAGGCTGTCTTCCAGCGACAGGTAGAAACGGCTGGAACCCGGGTCACCCTGACGACCGGAACGGCCGCGCAACTGGTTGTCGATACGACGCGATTCGTGGCGCTCGGACGCAATCACGTGCAGACCACCAGACTCGATCACCTGCTGGTGACGCTTCTGCCAGTCGGCCTTGATCTGGGCAACCTGCTCAGGGCTCGGGTTCTCCATGGCCGCCACTTCAACTTCCCAGTTACCGCCCAGGAGAATGTCGGTACCACGACCCGCCATGTTGGTAGCGATGGTCAGCGCGCCTGGACGACCGGCCTGCGCAATGATCTCGGCTTCCTTCTCGTGGTACTTGGCGTTGAGGACCTTGTGGTCGATGCCTTCCTTCTTGAGCAGGTTGGACATGTGCTCAGAGGTTTCAATCGTCGCAGTACCTACCAGTACAGGACGGCCCTGGGCCAGGCTTTCCTTGATGTCCGCGATGATGGCAGCGTACTTCTCTTCTGCCGTCAGGTAGACCAGGTCGTTGAAATCCTTACGGGCCAGCGGCTTGTTCGGCGGAATGACCATAACGTTCAGGTTATAGATCTGCGCGAACTCGAACGCCTCGGTATCAGCAGTACCGGTCATGCCGGACAGCTTGGTGTACAGACGGAAGTAGTTCTGGAAGGTGGTCGACGCCAGGGTCTGGCTCTCGGCCTGAATATTCAGGTTTTCCTTCGCTTCGATCGCCTGGTGCAGGCCTTCGGACAGGCGTCGGCCCGGCATGGTACGACCGGTGTGCTCGTCAATCAGCAGGACCTGGCCGTCCTGGACGATGTACTCGACGTTGCGATGGAACAGCTTGTGCGCGCGCAGGCCGGCATAAACGTGGGTCAGCAGGCCCAGGTTGTGGGCCGAGTAAAGGCTTTCGCCCTCGGCCAGCAGGCCGACCTGGGAAAGCATCTCTTCGATGTACTGGTGACCGGCTTCGTTGAGCTCGACCTGACGGCTCTTCTCGTCGATGCTGAAGTGACCGGCCTGGGTGACCTGGCCTTCGACTTCCTCGATGTGCTGCTTGAGGCGCGGGATCAGCTTGTTGATCTCGATGTACAGCTTGGAGCTGTCTTCCGCCTGACCGGAGATGATCAGAGGGGTACGCGCTTCGTCGATCAGGATGGAGTCGACTTCGTCGATCACGGCGAAATTCAGCTCACGCTGGAATTTCTCTTCCATGCTGAACGCCATGTTGTCGCGCAGGTAGTCGAAACCGAATTCGTTGTTGGTGCCGTAGGTGATATCGGCAGCATAGGCCGCACGCTTCTCTTCCGGCGGCTGAAACGGTGTAACCACACCGACGGTCAGGCCGAGGAACTCATACAGCGGGCGCATCCAGTTGGCATCGCGACGGGCCAGGTAGTCGTTGACCGTGACCACGTGCACGCCCTTGCCAGACAATGCGTTGAGGTAGACGCCCAGGGTTGCGACCAAGGTCTTGCCTTCACCGGTACGCATTTCTGCGATCATGCCTTCGTGCAAGGTCATGCCACCGATCAACTGCACGTCGAAGTGACGCATCCCCATGACCCGCTTACCGGCCTCGCGAGCGACCGCGAAGGCTTCAGGCAGCAGATTGTCCAGGGTCTCGCCTTTGGCCAGGCGCTCTTTGAACTCGGCGGTCTTGCCGCGTAGTTGCTCATCCGAAAGGGCCACCATCTGCTCTTCGAAGGCATTGACGATCTGTACCGTCTTGAGCATGCGTTTGACTTCACGCTCATTCTTGCTTCCAAAAAGTTTCTTTAACAAAGGCGCAAACATATCGGCAGGATCTTCCACACGTAGGGATGGAGGGCGGCCCCGTGAGTCGCCCGTGCAGCCCTTATGGCCGCATGCGAACGAGCATTCTACCCGGAAACGATGGAGAGGAAAGTGGCGTTGTTTTCCACAGTGCTGGCACAGCGCTTTGACGGGGCTTTCCTAAAATAAGGGCTTTTTCGTCAGTTTCAACCCATAACTGAGACAAGACTGCATTTACAGCGCCTCTAACGCGGTCAGCGCAGGACGATCTGGTAAGCTATGGGGCTCTGTAACCTCAGGTAACCAACCATGGCTTTTCGCCCCCTGACTGCACGCGCGCCAGCCATTTTGCTGCGCGAGGCGCGGCCTCTGAAGGCTCTGCTCAACCAGGCACAACGCCTGGCACACTTGCAGCGCCTGGTGGAAAGCCAGTTGCAACCCGCAGCACGCGAGCATTGCCACGTCGCCTCCTGGCGCGAAGGGACACTGCTGCTGATCGTCACTGACGGTCATTGGGCGACCCGCCTGCGGTATCAACAAAAACGCTTGCAACGCCAGCTACAGAGCCTGGAAGCGTTCTACAACCTGAACCGAATCCTGTTCAAGGTGCAGCCCCCCACCACCGCACCCAAAGCCCACGGGCACCCGCTCGACATCTCCAACCGGGCCGCCGAAAACATTCAGGCGACAGCCGAGGGCATCAGTGATCCAAAACTGCGCGCTGCGCTGGAGCGCCTGGCCAACCACGCCAAGGACAAAAATCCCGCGCACGACTGAACGGCACGCATAAAAAAGGCCACCCGAAGGTGGCCCCAAAAACTAAAGAAGAGAGTGTTCGTACTTACACTGCCGCAACCGGACGCATGTAAGAGATCGGCGCCGTACTGGCATCTTCGAAAGTCACCACTTCCCAAGCATCTTTTTCCTCAATCAGCTTGCGCAGCAGCTGGTTGTTCAGCGCGTGCCCGGACTTAAAGCCACGGAATTCGCCGATCAGGCTGTTGCCCAGCAGGTAGAGATCACCGATGGCGTCGAGGATCTTGTGTTTGACGAACTCGTCTTCGTAGCGAAGACCGTCTTCGTTCAACACGCCTTCCTTGTCGACGACGATGGCGTTTTCCACGCTGCCGCCGAGTGCGAGGTTATGCTTGCGCAGGTACTCGATGTCGCTCATGAACCCGAAGGTACGGGCGCGGCTGACTTCCTTCACGAACGAGGTGCTGGAAAAGTCCACGCTGGCGCTTTGGGTACGGTTGCGGAACACCGGGTGATCGAAATCGATCTCGAAACTCACCTTGAACCCGTCGAATGGCAGGAAAGTAGCGCGCTTGTCGCCGTCTTCCACTGTCACTTCGCGCAGGATGCGGATGAACTTCTTGGCTGCGTCCTGTTCTTCCAGGCCGGCAGATTGAATCAGGAATACAAAGGGCCCAGCGCTACCGTCCATGATCGGCACTTCGGACGCGGAGAGCTCGACGTAGGCGTTATCGATGCCCAGGCCAGCCATGGCCGAGAGCAGATGCTCTACCGTATCTACCTTGGTATCGCCGTTGACCAGAGTCGTCGACATAGTGGTCTCGCCAACATTTTCCGCGCGGGCAGGAATCTGCACCACGGGGTCGAGGTCGGCGCGGCAAAATACGATGCCGGTATCCACAGGGGCGGGTTTGAGGGTCAGGTAAACCTTTTCCCCGGAGTGCAGGCCGACACCTGTGGCACGGATAATATTCTTCAGGGTGCGTTGTCTAATCATGGCATTGGCCGCTTCAGCGCAAATTGCGAACTGGTATCAACAAAGGCTGGGGATAATAGCAGACCCGGCCTTTGCTGAACACCAATCACCCTTATACCCCTGATAAATTTCATTAATCAGCCTGACGACGCAGGAATGCCGGGATGTCCAGGTAATCCAGATCGTCTTGTGGGTTGAGTTTAGCAGCCGCTGCAGCACCGGCATGAGCCTGATTGCGCATTACAGTCGGGCGCTCCAGATCACGGTAGTTAACCGATGGTTGCTCGGCACGCACTGGCGCAGGTGCAGGAGTCTGCACGGACGCGGTCTGCATGGTGTTGTCGATAACCTTGACCGGCTTCTCGATTTTCGCACCCAGGCCGGTAGCCACTACGGTAACGTGCAGCTCGTCACGCATGTCCGGATCGATAACGGTACCGACCTTGACCATGGCGTGATCGGACGCGAACGCCTCGATGATGCTACCCACATCGGAGTATTCACCCAGCGACAGGTCAGGACCTGCGGTGATGTTCACCAGGATGCCACGGGCGCCCTGCAGGTTGACGTCTTCGAGCAGCGGGTTGCGGATGGCCGCTTCCGTGGCTTCGCGAGCACGGTTCGGGCCGCTGGCGCAGCCAGTACCCATCATCGCCATACCCATTTCGCTCATCACGGTGCGCACGTCGGCGAAGTCGACGTTGATCATGCCTGGGCGCTTGATGATGTCGGAGATACCGCGAACGGCCCCTGCCAGCACGTCATCGGCCTTGGCGAACGCCGACAGCAGGCTGGCGTCTTTACCCAGGATGGTCAGCAGTTTCTCGTTGGGGATGGTGATCAACGAGTCGACGCTGTCAGCCAGTGCGCGAATGCCTTCGTCGGCAATCTGCATGCGCTTGCGGCCTTCGAACGGGAACGGCCGGGTGACGACGGCAACGGTGAGGATGCCCAGTTCCTTGGCCACTTCGGCGATGATCGGCGCAGCACCGGTACCGGTACCACCACCCATGCCCGTGGTAATGAACACCATGTTGGTGCCCTGCAGTACTTCAGCGATGCGCTCACGGTCTTCCAGTGCCGCCTGACGACCGACTTCAGGATTGGCACCAGCACCCAGGCCCTTGGTCACGCCAGTACCCAGCTGCAGGATGGTGCGCGCGCCGATGTTTTTCAGCGCCTGAGCATCGGTGTTGGCGCAGATGAACTCGACGCCTTCGATGTTGCTCTTGACCATATGATTGACGGCGTTGCCACCGCCGCCACCGACGCCGATCACTTTAATGACCGGACTTTGCGGGACGTTGTCTACGAGCTCGAACATTTTCCCTCTCCTTACAGTTCTCTAGTTTTTTGCGCCTACTACTACTGCTTTGAAACTTTAAAAGTTGCCCTGCACCCAACGCTTCAAGCGCTCCAGCACGGGTGCCTTCGGTTCATCGCCATAGCTGTTGCTGTTAATACCGGTCAGGGTCACGCCGTCGGACTGCTTTTGCAGCCCGTAGGTCAGCAGGCCCACACCAGTGGAATAAATCGGGTTGCGGACCACATCACTGAGGCCGCGAACGCTGTGCGGTACACCCAGGCGTACCGGCATGTGGAAAATCTCTTCCGCCAGCTCTACAGCGCCTTCCATCTTCGAGGTACCGCCGGTCAGGACGATGCCCGCGGGTACCAGGTCTTCGTAACCGCTACGACGCAGCTCGGCCTGGATCAGGGTGAACAGTTCGTCGTAACGTGGCTCGACCACTTCAGCCAGCGCCTGACGCGACAGTTCACGCGGAGGGCGATCACCTACGCTCGGCACCTTGATGGTTTCCCCAGCACCGGCGAGCTTGGCCAGGGCGCAGGCATAGCGAATCTTGATTTCTTCGGCGTACTGGGTCGGGGTACGCAGGGCCATCGCGATGTCGTTGGTCACCTGGTCGCCCGCAATCGGGATCACTGCGGTATGACGGATAGCGCCTTCAGTGAAGATGGCGATATCGGTAGTGCCACCACCGATGTCCACCAGGCACACGCCCAGCTCTTTCTCGTCATCGGTCAGTACCGAATAGGCCGAGGCCAGTTGTTCGAGAATGATGTCGTCGATTTCCAGGCCGCAGCGACGTACACACTTCTCGATGTTCTGGGCGGCATTGACCGCGCAGGTCACCACGTGAACCTTGGCTTCCAGACGCACCCCGGACATACCCAACGGCTCGCGTACGCCTTCCTGATTATCGATCACGTAGTCTTGCGGCAGGGTGTGCAGGACGCGCTGATCGGCAGGGATGGCCACGGCCTGGGCAGCGTCCAGAACGCGCTCAAGGTCGGCGGCACTGACTTCACGGTCGCGAATGGCAACGATACCGTGGGAGTTCAGGCTACGGATGTGATTGCCGGCAACGCCAACGAATGCCGAGTGAATGCGGCAACCGGCCATCAGTTGGGCCTCTTCAACCGCGCGCTGAATCGACTGTACGGTCGACTCGATGTTCACGACTACGCCCTTCTTGAGGCCGCGCGATGGATGCGTACCGATCCCGACGATCTCCAGGGTACCGTCAGCCGCGACCTCGCCCACCAGCGCCACCACCTTGGAGGTGCCAATGTCCAGCCCGACGATCATTTTGCCGCTATGCGCATTTGCCATGGTCCTGCCTCTCTCTAATTCTTCGCAACGGCGGGTTGGGCCGTCGTCGGTGCATTCGGTTCCCGCCAGCCGACGGCCAGGCCGTTGGCATATCGCAGATCAATGCGGGCGATGTTGGTGATCTGCTCTTTGAGTGTCTTGTCGTAAATGGCAATGAAACGGCGCATTTTTTCCACCAAGTGGTCACGCCCCAGCAGCAGCTCGATACCCGGACCGGCACTGCCAGCGCCCGTGGTCAGGAACCAGCTGCCACGTTCACGCAATTCCAGTCGCGCGATCGAGAAACCCATGGGCCGCAACATCTGGTTCAAAATCTGATACTGCTGCATCACTTGTAACTGCGCCCGCTGCGGCCCGATCAGCTGCGGCAGGTGCTCATAGTTGGCCAGCTCGCGCGGGGCAAAGGCCTGGCCCTTGTTGTTGAGCAAGGCATCATCCCCCCAACGCGCAATCGGCAACTGCTCTTCCAGGTGGATCACGACCTCATCCGGCCAGACGCGACGGACTTCGGCGCGAGCGATCCAGGGCATTTGCTCCAGCTCGGCGCGCATGCTCGCCAGGTCTACGGTAAAGAAGCTCGCCGCGACATAAGGCGCGATTCGCTGCTGCACCGCCTGCTGGCTGATGTAACTCAGGTCACCCTGTACGGCGATCTTGGTAATCGGCCGATCGGCGTACGGCATCAGGCGTTGCGCGCCCTCGTAGGCACCGAAACCGGCGACCACCAGCAATACCGGCCACAGCAGACGCTTGAAAACACTGAACCTTGCCTTGGGCAGGCGCGCCGACAGTGGCTCCTTGGCCACCATCCGGCTGGCACCACGCGGCACCGGCTTGCGGCCGGTGGCGGGTTGCTGATGACGTAACATCGCGCCTTGCATGGGCTTAACCTCGCGCCTCAACGCTAGCGGCCAGGATTGCCAGCACCAACTGCTGGAAGTCCAGGCCGGCTGCGCGAGCCGCCATCGGGACCAGGCTGTGATCAGTCATGCCTGGTGCGGTATTGACTTCGAGCAGCCAGAACCGGCCCTGCTCGTCCTGCATCACATCAACCCGCCCCCACCCTGCGATGCCGATGGCTTCGCAAGCACGTGCGGTAAGGTCGATCAGTTCCTGTTCCTTGGCGCTGTCCAGGCCGCAGGGAATGCGGTACTGGGTATCGTTGGCCAGGTACTTGGCGTCGTAGTCGTAGAACGAGTGCGGCGTACCCAGGGCAATCGGTGGCAGCACCTTGTCGCGCAACACGGCCACGGTGAATTCCGGCCCCTGAATCCACTGCTCGACCAGCACTTGAGCGTCATAACGGGCAGCGTCCTTCCACGCCACGATGAGCTCGTCACGGCTGTGCACCTTGGCCATGCCGATGCTCGAACCCTCATGGGCAGGCTTGACGATCAGCGGGAAGCCCAGGGCCGACGCCGCGGCCACGCAGTCGGCTTCGCTGGCCAGCACGGCATGGCGCGGGGTTGGAATACCCAGGCTCTGCCAGACCTGCTTGGTCCGCAATTTGTCCATGGCCAGGGCCGACGCGAGAATGCCGCTGCCGGTGTAAGGAATGCCCAGGCACTCCAACAGGCCTTGCATGCTGCCATCTTCACCGCCGCGGCCATGGAGAATGATGAACGCGCGGTCGATCTTTTCGTTCTGCAGACGGCTGAGCAGATCGTCACCAACATCAATGGCAACCACGTCGACGCCGGCAGACTGCAGCGCGTCAATGACCGCGGCACCCGACTTGAGCGAGACCTCACGCTCAGCGCTCTTGCCGCCATAGAGCACGGCAACCCGACCGAAATCCTTCGGTGCGATGTGTGAATGCAGTTTCGAATAGTCGTTAACAGTCATTTCGATTTCCCTTCGCTGGCTGCAACACTCGCGAACAACGGGCTCTTCAGCAATTGTGGGGCCAGGCCACCGATATCACCTGCCCCTTGGCACAGCAGGATGTCGCCGGCACGCAGCAGAGGTTTGACCAACGGCGCCAGTTCGATGCCGCGCTCGATGTAGATCGGGTCGAGTTGGCCGCGCTGGCGAATGCTGTGGCAAAGCTGACGGCTGTCGGCGCCGGGGATCGGCTCCTCTCCAGCGGGATAAACCTCCATCAACAGCAGCACGTTGGCATCGGCCAGTACCTGCACGAAGTCGTCGTAGAGGTCGCGGGTGCGGCTATAACGGTGCGGCTGGTACACCATCACCAGACGGCGCTCCGGCCAACCACCGCGCACGGCCTTGATCACGGCAGCCACTTCGGTCGGGTGATGGCCGTAGTCGTCCACCAGCATCACGCTGCCGCCGTCCACTGGCAGCTCGCCATAGACCTGGAAGCGTCGACCAACACCCTGGAAGCCCGAAAGCCCCTGGACGATGGCCTCGTCGGTGATGCCTTCATCGGTCGCGATGGCGATGGTTGCCAAGGCGTTGAGCACGTTATGGTTACCCGGCATGTTCACCGAGACATCCAGCGGCTCGCGGTCACGACGCAGCACGGTGAAGTGCGTCTGCATGCCCGACTGGCGAATATTGATTGCCCGTACGTCAGCTTCTTCGCTGACGCCGTAAGTGAGGGTCGGGCGTTTGATCAGCGGCAGAATCTCACGTACCACCGGGTCGTCCAGGCATACCACTGCCAAGCCATAAAACGGCAGGTTGTGCAGGAACTCGACAAAGGTTTTCTTCAGTTTGTTGAAGTCACCCTCATAGGTCGCCATATGGTCGGCATCAATGTTGGTGACCACAGCCACCAGCGGCTGCAGGTGCAGGAAGCTGGCGTCGCTCTCATCGGCTTCGGCGATCAGGTAGCGGCTGGTGCCCAACTGGGCATTGGTACCGGCTGCATTCAGACGACCACCGATGACAAACGTCGGGTCCAGGCCACCTGCGGCGAACACCGAGGCCAACAGGCTGGTCGTGGTGGTCTTGCCGTGGGTGCCGGCAACGGCAATACCGTGACGGTAGCGCATCAACTCGGCGAGCATCTCGGCACGCGGCACCACGGGAATACGACGTTCCAGGGCCGTAGCGACTTCAGGGTTGGCTGTATTGACCGCGCTGGAGACCACCAGCACATCGGCGCTGGCAGCGTTCTCGGCGCGGTGGCCGATGAAGATCTCGGCGCCGAACGACAGCAGGCGCTCGGTGACCGGCGAAGCCTTGAGATCAGAACCCGAGACCTGATAACCCAGGTTCAACAGCACTTCGGCAATGCCGCACATCCCCACACCGCCAATACCGACGAAATGGATACGACGGATACGGCGCATTTCAGGTTGAGGCATGGCTTTGCGATTCTCAACCATGGGCCACCTCCAGGCAGATATCGACCACGGTGCGGGTGGCAGCGGGCTTGGCCAAGCGCCGTGCGGTGCAGGCCATCGTGTTGAGTTTTTCCGGTTGCATCAGCACCTCGTTCAGGCGTTCAGCGAGCTGCGCTGCGCCAGTTGTCGCTTGTGGCATCAGGAAGGCGGCGCCTTCACGAGCCAGATAATGGGCGTTATGGGTCTGGTGGTCGTCGATTGCGTGGGGCAATGGCACCAGCAACGACGGCAGTCCTGCTGCCGCCAGCTCACTGACCGTCAACGCACCTGCACGGCACACCACCAGATCAGCCCAGCCATAGGCCTGGGCCATGTCCTTGATAAAGGGCTCTACCTGAGCCTCGACCCCCGCTTCGCGATAGCGCTCGGCAGTGATCTGATCATGCTGTTTCCCGGCCTGATGGAACACTTTCGGGCGGATTGGTTCCGCAACCAGCGCCAATGCCTGGGGCAACAATTTGTTCAACGGCTCGGCACCCAGGCTGCCGCCGAGGATCAAGAGGTGCGGACGGCGACCGGCCAGCGGTTCGCGCACAGGTTCCAGGAACAACTCGCTGCGTACCGGATTGCCGGTGGTACGACGTTTTTCCGAAGCGGCGAAGGTGTCCGGGAACGCTTCGCAGACACGCGCAGACAGCGGTACCAGCAAACGATTGGCCGTCCCCGCACGGGCGTTCTGTTCGTGAATCACCAGTGGCACGCCACAGAGCTTCGCCGCAACGCCGCCCGGGCCGGTGACATAGCCGCCGAAACCCAATACGCATACGGGCTTGAGCCGACGAATCACCTGGCGCGCCTGCAACACAGCCTTGAGCACCGTGAGCGGCGCCTTGAGCAGCGACAGCTTGCTCTTGCCACGCAGGCCACTGACATTGATCAGGTGCAGCTGCAGCCCCGCCTGAGGAACCAGTTCGTTTTCAATGCCTCGCGGCGTTCCCAGCCAATGCACGGTGTAACCGCGTGCCTGGAACTCCCGGGCACAGGCCAGCGCAGGGAACACGTGGCCCCCAGTGCCGCCTGCCATGATCAAGACGTTCTTGCCATTAGCGGCCATGATTCGGCTCCTCGGCAAAATCGCTTTCATCGAATTCGTGCTCTTCACTGCCCAGGTGGGTTCGACTCTCCCACTCGATTCGCAGCAGCAACCCCACACAGGCACAGCAGATCACCAGGGAACTGCCACCGTAACTGAGGAACGGCAACGTCAGGCCCTTGGTCGGCAGCAGGCCGACGTTCACCCCGATATTGATCAAGAATTGACCGATCCACAGGAAGGCCAGGCCGAACGCCATGTACGCGGCAAAGAACTGCTTGGCCTTCTCGGCCCACAGACCGATGTACAGCGACCGCACCGTAACAAACAGGAACAAGGCAACGGTCGCCAGCGAGCCAACGACGCCCAGTTCTTCAGCCAGCACCGAAAACACGAAGTCGGTGTGCGCTTCAGGCAGGTAGAACTGCTTCTGTACGCTGTTGCCCAAGCCGACACCAAACCACTCTCCACGACCGAACGCAATCAGTGCCTGCGTCAGCTGGTATCCCGAACCGAACTGATCGGACCACGGGTCGGTAAAAGTAATCAAACGCGCCATCCGGTAGGGCTGGGCCTGTACCAGAACAAACACGGCTCCGACCGCCAGCACCACCATCAGACTGAAGCGGAACAACCCAACACCGCCGAGGAACAGCATCGCTGCAGCCGCCCCCATCATCACGACGGTGGCACCGAAGTCAGGCTCCATCAGCAACAGGCCGGCCATCGGCAGCAAAACGATGAATGGCTTGAAAAAGCCCATCCAGCTTTCGCGTACCTCTGTCTGACGTCGTACCAGATAGCCGGCGAGGTAGATCACCACGAAAACCTTGGCAATTTCCGACGGCTGCACGTTGAAGAAGCTGAAGCCGATCCAGCGCATCGAACCGTTCACTTCCCGGCCAATGCCTGGCACCAGCACCAACACCAACAGGCCAAAGGCACCCACCAGCATCAGGAAGCCCATGCGTTGCCAGGTGGCAATCGGCACCATTATGGTCACTACGCCAGCGCCCAAGCCCAGCAGCACGTAAACCAGGTGACGGAACATGTGGTACAGCGGTGTGCCCGATTGCGCCGCCGCCACTTCCGAGGAAGCCGAGGTGATCATCACCAGACCCAGGCCCAACAAGGCCAGGCAACCGGCAAGCAACGGGAAGTCGAGGTCGATACCTCGCCCGGTGATCAACGGTGATGGGTAGGGCTTGATGATGCCAAAGATCATGAAAGCCCCTCCACCGCGTGGGCGAACAGACGCCCACGCTCTTCAAAGTTCTTGAACATGTCGAGGCTGGCGCAGGCGGGTGACAGCAACACGGCATCACCCGGACGGGCCAACGCTGCGCATTGCTGGACGGCTTCGTCCAGGGTCTTCACACGAATCAGCGGCACGCTGTCGCCCAAGGCCTGGGCCAGCAATTCGGCATCGCGACCCAGCAGCACCACAGCGCGACAATGGGCTGCCACCGGAGCACGCAGGGCGCTGAAATCTGCACCCTTGCCATCACCGCCAGCCACCAGCACCAGCTTGCCGTCGATATCGGCGCCCAGGCCTTCGATAGCGGCCAGGGCTGCACCGACGTTGGTCGCCTTGGAGTCGTCGTACCAGTTCACCCCGTCACGCTCACGCAGCCACTGGCAACGGTGTGCAAGGCCGGTAAAACTGCGCAGGCTGCTCAGCATGGCATCGAACGGCAGGCCAACAGCATGGCCCAGCGCCAGCGCGGCAAGGGCATTGGACTGATTGTGAGCGCCGCGAACCTTCAGCTCACGCACCGGCATCAGGTTCTGGAATTCGAAGGCCAGGTACTTCTCGCCATTCTCCTCACGCAAACCGAACGCCTTGAAATCCGGGGCATTCAAACCGAAGGTCCAGCAGGTCTGGCCATCGGTCAGCAGGGGACGGCTCAGGGCATCCTGGCGGTTGACCACAACCTGACGCGCGCCGCGGAAGATCCGGTGCTTGGCCAGGTGATACGCCGGCAGGCCGCTGTAACGGTCCATGTGGTCTTCACTGATGTTCAGCACGGTCGCGACTTCGGCGTTGAGCTGATCCGTGGTTTCCAGCTGAAAGCTGGAAAGCTCCAGGACATACAGTTCAACGTCATCGCTCAACAGGTCCAGGGCGGGGGTACCCAGGTTGCCACCCACCGCAACACGCTTGCCGGCTGACGCAGCCATCTCCCCGACCAGGGTGGTCACCGTGCTTTTGGCATTGGAGCCGCTGATCGCGACAATAGGTGCCTTGGCATTGCGGGCAAACAGTTCGATATCACCCGACAGTTTCACGCCACGGGCAGCCGCCTGTTGCAATGCAGGTGTCGCCAGCGCCAGGCCCGGGCTGACATACAGTTCGTCAGCGCGGCACAGAAAGTCCACATCCAGTTCGCCGCAACGTACTTCCACCTGTGGGTAGTCGCGCCGCAGCGTTGCCAGCTCCGGCGGGTTCTCGCGCGTATCGGCGACCGCAAACGCAACGCCCCGGCTCGCCAGGAAGCGAACCAGGGACATGCCGCTCTTGCCGAGGCCGACAACAATGCGGAAGTGGTCAGAAGCGATCAGGGACACGCGTGTCTACCTCAGTTTCAGGGTGGCAAGGCCAATCAGCACCAGAATCACGGTGATAATCCAGAAACGGACGATCACACGCGGCTCGGGCCAGCCTTTGAGTTCAAAGTGGTGGTGGATAGGCGCCATGCGGAACACACGACGACCGGTCAATTTAAAGGACGCCACCTGGATGACCACCGACAGGGTCTCCATGACGAAAATGCCGCCCATGATGAACAACACGATCTCCTGGCGGACGATCACGGCAATGGTGCCCAGTGCAGCACCCAGTGCCAGCGCGCCGACATCACCCATGAAGACCTGAGCCGGATAGGTGTTGAACCAGAGGAAACCCAGGCCCGCACCGATCAAGGCGCCACAGAACACGATCAGCTCGCCAGAGCCCGGTACATAAGGAATCAGCAGGTATTCAGCAAACTTCACGTTACCCGACAGGTAGCAGAAGATACCCAAGGCGCCGCCAACCATCACCGTGGGCAGAATGGCCAGGCCATCGAGGCCATCGGTCAGGTTGACCGCGTTACTCGAACCGACGATCACGAAATAGGTCAGCACCACGAAGCCAATGCCCAACGGAATGGTGACATCCTTGAGCATCGGTACGATCAGCGTGGTCTCGACGCTGGTCGGTGCCGTCATGTACAGGAAGATCGCAGCGCCCAGGCCGAACACCGATTGCCAGAAATACTTCCAGCGGCTCGGCAGGCCACGCGAATTCTTTTCAATCACCTTGCGGTAGTCGTCAACCCAACCAATGGCGCCAAACAGCAGCGTGACGATCAGCACGACCCACACATAACGGTTGCTCAGGTCGGCCCAAAGCAGCGTACTGATGGCAATGGCCGACAGGATCAAGGCACCACCCATGGTCGGGGTACCGGACTTGGACAAGTGCGATTGCGGGCCGTCATTACGCACCGCCTGACCGATCTGGCGAATCTGCAGCGTGCGGATCATCCAGGGCCCCAGGCACAGGGCCAGCGACAACGCCGTCAGCACACCCAGAATCCCGCGCAGGGTCAGGTACTGAAAGACCGCGAAGCCTTTGTAGAACTGTTGCAGATACTCGGCCAACAGCAGCAGCATTAATGTTTCTCCCCGCTGGAACCGCACAAGGCCGCCACGACGTTTTCCATCGCAGCGCTGCGCGAACCCTTGATCAAAATGGTGGTATTGCCAGCCTGCTCGCCACGAACGGCTTCGATCAGGTCGGCTTGAGTAGCGAAGTGGCGGGCGTTGATGCCAAACGCCTTAACAGCGTGAGCCATCATTGGCCCTACGGCATAGAGTGCCGAAACCTTGTCTTTGGCGTAGTCGCCCACCTGCCGGTGCCCTTCCTCGGCCCACTGGCCCAGTTCGCCAATATCCCCGAGCACCAGAACAGTGCGCCCGGAAAAGCCGGCGAGTATATCAACGGCAGCACACATGGAGGTGGGGTTTGCGTTGTAAGTGTCATCGATCACCCGAACGCCATTTGCAGCCATCTGTACCACGGTGCGGCCCTTGACGGGCTGCACGGCATTCAGGCCGGCAACAATACCTTCAAGTGTCAGACCAAAGGCATAGGCGGCAGCGGCGGCAGCCAAGGCATTGCTGACGTTGTGCGTGCCGAGCAGGTTCAACTGCACCCGCGCCGAACCCAGAGGGCTACGCAAGTCGAATGCGGGGCAACCGCGCACATCGCGATCAAGCGCAGTGGCATGGAAATCAGCGGCAGCATTGTTCAGCGCAAAACTGATCACACGGCGATCGCCTGCACGTTGCTTCCAGGTAGCGAACGCCTTGTCATCAAGGTTGAGGATAGCCACGCCATCCTGATCCAGGCCCTCAAGGATTTCACCTTTGGCTTCAACAATCTTTTCCGGACCGCCAAATTCGCCGACATGAGCCGTACCGGCATTGTTGATCAAGGCGACATGCGGTCGGGTCAGGCCAACGGTGTAGGCGATTTCGCCGATGCGCGAAGCACCCAGCTCAATAACCGCCGCAGTGTGCTCCGATGCCAACTCCAGCAGCGTCAATGGCGCGCCAAGGTCGTTGTTCAGATTGCCACGGGTGGCCAACACCGGCCCACGGGTGCGCAGGATACTGGCGAGCATCTCTTTAACCGTGGTTTTACCGCTAGAGCCGGTAATCGCCGCGACAGGCTTGTCGAACCGGGCACGGTTCAGCGCACCCAGTTGGCCCAGTGCCAGACGACTGTCGGCCACGATCAGCTGCGGCAAATCAGTACCTGGCACTTCACGCTCGACCAACGCCGCCACAGCCCCCTTGGCTGCAACATCGTTCAGGTAGTCGTGCCCATCGAAACGCGGCCCGGTCAGCGCCACGAACAACTGCCCCGGGGTAATTGCACGGCTGTCGATACTGACGCCATTGAACGTGGCATCACTGCCATGCACACGTGCCTGCAATGCTACGGTCAACTCGCTGAGCGACAGTGGCTTAAGCATGAGTAACCTCCCAGGCGCTCAACGCGCGCTCGGCTTCAACCAGATCGGAGAACGCATGCCGCTGGCCATTGATCTCTTGATAATCTTCGTGCCCTTTGCCGGCCAGGACGACGACATCATCGGCCGCCACACTGGCGATCAGTTGGGCGATGGCTTCACCGCGCCCGGCAACGAATTCGACGGCTGTCACGTCATCGAAGCCTGCACGAATGTCCGCAAAAATCTGCTGCGGATCTTCACTGCGCGGGTTGTCGTCAGTGACCAGCACACGATCAGCCAGACGCTCGGCAACCTGCGCCATCAGCGGTCGTTTGCCGCGATCACGGTCACCACCGCACCCGAACAGGCACAACAACTGCCCCTTGGCGTGCGGGCGCAGAGCTTCAAGTACCTTTTCCAAGGCGTCCGGGGTATGTGCGTAATCGACCACCACCAAAGGCCGCTTGCCGCCACCCAGGCGCTGCATGCGCCCAACCGGCCCATCCAGCTCGGGGGTGACCTTGAGAATTTCATCCAGCGGGTAATCCAGCGCCAGCAATGTGCCGACCGCAGCCAGCATATTGCTCAGATTGAAGCGCCCAAGCAGGCGGCTACGCAGGGTACGTTCGCCCTGAGCCGTCACGATCACGGCGCGCACGCCATCATCATCGAAGTGAGCTTCGCGGCAATAAAGCGAGGCCTCGGCATCGATCAAGCTGTAGCTGATAAGACGCGCATCACTGGATTCGGCAGCGAGGCGGCGACCAAAGTCGTCGTCCAGGTTGACCACCCGGCACCGCAGGTTCGGCCAGGCAAACAGGCGTGCCTTGGCAGCCTCGTAGTCCTGCATGCTGCCGTGGTAATCCAGATGATCACGCGACAAATTGGTCATCACAGCAATATCGAACGCAAGGGCTGCGACCCGGCCTTGATCCAACGCGTGAGAGGACACTTCCATGGCCACCGCACGGGCGCCCTGGTTTTTCAGATCGCTGAGCGTGGACTGTACCGCAATAGGGTCAGGCGTCGTCAGGCGGCCACTTTGCAAAGCACCATAAAACCCGGTGCCCAAGGTACCGATCAGACCGCAGTGCTGGCCAAGACGGTCCAACGCCTGAGCCACCAACTGAGTCACGCTGGTCTTGCCGTTGGTTCCAGTGACACCCACCAGGTCCAGCAGACGGCTGGGCTCGCCATAGAAACGCCCGGCGATGTCCGACAACTGGGCAGCCAGGCCCTTGACCGGAATCAACGGCACATCCGTGAGCGGCAACACGCTGGCGCCGTCAGCCTCATAGGCAACAGCCGCGGCACCGCGCGCCAGCGCATCGGCAATGTGCTCGCGCCCGTCCACACGCGTACCCGGCACCGCCAGGAACAGATCGCCAGGACGCACGTTACGACTGTCGAGCGTCAGCTCGCGAATCAATGGATCGCGCGAGGCTTGGGCGAACAGCTTACTCAATGGCATTGTCATTATCCGCGCCCTCCTTTGGCGGGCGCAGCATTGACCTGCTGCGGTGGAATAGGTGCCGGCAGGTTGTCCGGCGGAACGTTCATCAAACGCAGGGTGCCCGACATGACCTTGCTGAACACCGGCGCAGAAACCAGGCCACCGAAGTAGCCACCTTTGCTCGGCTCGTCGATGACCACCACGATGGCGTAACGCGGATCACTCATGGGCCCGAAGCCGGCGAACAGGGATCGGTAGGCGTTCTCGGTATAACCTTTGGAACCAATGGTGGCCTTACGGGCCGTACCGCTCTTGCCGCCGACGTGATAGAACGGCACCTGCGCACGGAACACCCCACGCGGCGCTTCGATCACTTGCTGCAGCATGCCTTGAATGGTTTCTGCGGTTTCCTTCGGCACTACCTGGGTTTCTTCAGGTGCTTTGTCGGTCTTGAGAATGCTCAACGGCACCATCTTGCCGTCGTTGGCCAATGCCGCATACGCGTGCACCAACTGCAGCGCGGTAACCGACAAACCATAGCCATAGGACAGCGTGGCGGTCTCGGCCTTGCGCCATTCACGGTGGTTCGGCAAGTTACCGACGCGCTCGCCCGGGAACCCCAGGCCGGTGTACTGGCCCAGGCCCAATTGAGCCATGACGCGATAGATCGCCTCACCCCCAATATCGAAGGCGATCTTGCTCATGCCGACGTTACTGGAGTTGATCAGGATGCCCGTCAGATCGAGGATCGGGCCTTCGGTCTTGGAAACGTCACGAATGGTGTAACGGCCCAGCTGCAAGGTACCGGGATACACCTCGACCTTGTCGGTCGGCTTCCAGCGTCCGCTTTGCAGCGCCGCACTCATCGACAATGGCTTGACGGTGGAGCCTGGCTCGAACACATCGATAATGGCCCGGTTACGCATCGCAGCGGGGAACATGCTGCGACGGTTGTTCGGGTTGTAGGTTGGCTGGTTGACCATTGCCAGAACTTCGCCAGTCTTCACGTCCATGATCACCAGGCTACCGGCCTTGGCCTCCTGCTCGGCTATCGCATTGCGCAGCTCGCGGGTAGCCAGGTACTGCAGACGCAGGTCAATTGACAACGCCAAGGTCTTCCCTGCCTTGGCGTTCTTGGTTACCTGGATATCCTTGATAAGTCGGCCACGCCGATCCTTGATCACCTGACGTTTTCCCGGGACCCCGGCCAGCCAGTCATCGTAGGCCAGCTCCACACCTTCCCGGCCGTGATCATCAAGGTCGGTGAAACCAACCATGTGCGCGGTTACGTCACCGGCCGGATAGAAGCGCCTGAACTCCTCGATGCCGTAGACGCCCGGTATTTTCAGGTCGAGCACAACCTGTCCTTGCTCTGGGGTCAGGCCGCGCACCAGATAAATGAACTCTTTGTTGGCCTGCGCCTCAAGACGCTGGCTCAACTGATTGGGGTCCTGCTTGAGGGCAGCCGCCAATACCGGCCAACGGTCCTTGCCCGCCTGCATCTCCTTCGGGTTGGCCCACAGCGTGGTAACCGGCGTACTGACCGCCAGCGGTTCACCGTTGCGGTCGGTAATCAACCCACGGTGCGCCGGAATGGGAATATGGCGCAGGCTGCGCGCGTCGCCCTGCCCCTTGAGGAAGTCACGGTCGACCACCTGCAAATCGACAATTCGCCAGGCAATGGCACCGACCATCACGGCCAGCAGCGCAAGCACCACGCGAAACCGCCACGGATAAAGCGCACCCTCAAGCTTCATCATGGCACCACCATCCTTACTTCATCGGCGCCAGGAATACGCATTTTCAACTGTTCGCTAGCCAAACTCTCGATCCGGCTGTGGGCGGTCCAGGTACTTTGTTCAAGAATCAAACGCCCCCACTCGGCCTGCGCCTTGTCGCGCTCGTTCAATTCGCCATAGAGGGTGTTAAGCAGTTGACGATTCCAGTGCGCGCTGTAGGACACGGCGATCGCCGAAACGAGCACGCCAATGAACAGCAGCAGCATCAGGAAGCTTCCGCCTGGTAGAGGCTTGGCAAAAAGCTTGCTCACCGCAGCTTCTCCGCAACCCGCATGACCGCGCTACGCGAACGCGGGTTAGCCTTGAGCTCAGCGTCGGAGGCGAACTGCGCCTTGCCGTGCACCTTGATCTTCGGCTCGAAAGGCTTGTGCTGTACAGGCAGGTTGCGTGGCAGGTTATCGGCCTCACCCTTGACCAGTTTGCGCATGAACAGTTTGACGATCCGGTCTTCCAGGGAGTGGAAGCTGATCACCACCAGACGACCGCCGATCTCCAGCATCTCGAGCGCAGCCTCCAGGCCAGCCTCAAGATCGCCCAGCTCGTTATTGACGTGAATGCGCAGCCCCTGGAATGCACGGGTTGCCGGGTTCTTGCCCTTCTCCCATGCCGGATTGGCTACCTTGAGCACTTCGGCGAGGTCTGCGGTACGGGTAAACGGCTGCACCTGACGACGCTCGACCACGGCACGGGCCATCCGCTTGGCGAAACGCTCCTCGCCGTACTCCTTGAATACCCGGGCAATTTCCTCTTCGGGCGCCGTAGCAATGAATTCTGCCGCACTGATACCCCGCGAAGGGTCCATGCGCATATCCAGAGGGCCATCGTTCAAAAAGCTGAAACCGCGCTCGGGGTCATCCAGCTGAGGCGAGGAAACGCCCAGATCAAGCAGCACGCCACTGACCTTGCCGGCCAGGCCGCGCGCGGAAACCTCTGCACCCAGTTCGGCAAAACTGCGCTGCACAATAACAAAGCGGCCGTCTTCGGCCGCCAGCGCTTGCCCGGTTGCAATCGCTTGAGGATCTTTATCGAAGCCGAGCAGTCGCCCTTGCGGCCCCAAATGCCGAAGGATCAAACGGCTGTGACCGCCACGACCGAACGTGCCGTCCAGGTAGCAGCCATCGGCGCGTATGGCGAGAGCCTCGACGGCTTCGTCAAGCAGCACGGTGATGTGGTTAAAGCCGCTATCTATAGTCACAGGATCAAATCACGTAGTTCATCAGGCATGGCGCCCGGTTGTTGAATGGCCGCCAGGTCTGCTGCAGCAACAGCATTCCAGGCATCCTCGTCCCACAATTGGAATTTGTTCAGTTGCCCCACAAGCATCGCGCGCTTGTCGAGCTTGGCGTACTCACGCAAACGCGGAGGCACCAGGAAGCGCCCACTGCCATCAAGCTCCAGATCCACCGCATTGCCGATCAGCAAACGCTGCAGACGGCGGTTCTCTTCACGCAATGACGGCAAGGCACGCAACTTGGCTTCAATAATTTCCCATTCATCAAGCGGGTAGACACACAAACAGGGGTCAACGGCATCAATTGTCACGATCAATTGCCCGGAACTGCGCGAATCAAGCTCGTCACGGTACCGGCTCGGCATTGCGAGACGGCCCTTGGCGTCGAGGTTGATAGCGTTTGCTCCGCGGAACACGGCTGCGCTTCCCTAATTGTTTGTTTTTTGTGCCTGAAAACCCACTTCATGCCACTTTCTGCCACTTGCGCACACTATAGGAATCCGCCCACCACACCGTCAAGGCACCCTTATAGGGAAAACCCTTACAGATCGGAGATTTAGCGCAACATTGGATAATGAAGAGACTTATCGGAGGGATTTTTGACGATAAATTGCGAGCTCACTCAAACGGATGGAGTGCGAACTTAAAGTAGTTTCTCAAGAGTAAGATTTTTTCGGTATTACCAAAGCGAGTCTGCTATCGATTCAAGCAGGGGAGGGAAAAAGGTGGAGAGTCGATCTGTAAGCCGGGTTCTGTCGAGGACAGTCATTCCTCTACGACGGCCATCACTGGACGCCTTTAGCAACCTACCCGGTTCCAACGCGGGCCGCGCCATATGGAACCCTATTTGGTCTTGCTCCGAGTGGGGTTTACCTAGCCACGAACTGTTACCAGACGTGCGGTGCGCTCTTACCGCACCTTTTCACCCTTACCGGTACCGAAGCACTTAGGCGGTTATTTTCTGTGGCACTTTCCGTAGGCTCGCGCCCCCCAGGCATTACCTGGCACTCTGCCCTATGGAGCCCGGACTTTCCTCCCCCCTCTTTTGCAGAACAAAAGAAGGCAGCGACTGTCCAATCGACTCTCCGCCGCGAAGGTTAACGGTTGAAAGGCTCAAGAACAAGCTTAAATAGAAAGAATGGCCAGGTGATATCACTCGCCTTTCTGTTTTTCCAAGGCAACTTGATACAAAACATTCTTGCGTACACCAGTAATTTCCGCAGCCAATGCAGCTGCACGCTTGAGCGGCATTTCTGCAAGCAGCAGATCGAGCACACGCATCGCCTCGGCACTGACGGCCTGCTCATCCTCCGGTGCCACCCAACCGGCAACCAGCACCACGCACTCTCCGCGCTGCTGATTACTGTCGGACTCAACAAAGGCGCGCAACTCGGCCAGCGGCAACCCCTTGAGCGTCTCGAACGTTTTGGTCAACTCACGCGCCAGAAGTGCCGGGCGCTCAGCACCAAACACCGACTCCATATCCTGCAGACACTCGAGGATTCGATGCGGCGCTTCGTAGAAGATCAATGTACGCGGCTCCTCCTTGAGCTGGCTCAGGCGCGCCTTGCGCCCGACAGCCTTGGCCGGCAGAAACCCTTCGAAAATAAAACGATCAGACGGCAAGCCCGCGGCGGACAGCGCCGCAATCAAGGCACACGCGCCAGGGACAGGCACCACCGCAATACCCGCTGCGCGCGCCTGCCGGACCAGGTGATAGCCCGGGTCGGAAATCAACGGCGTACCCGCATCGGAAATCAGCGCAACACTGTCGCCGGCCTGCAAACGGGTAATGAAGCGATTACCCTCGTCACGCTCATTGTGCTCATGACACGCCGCCAAGGGTGTGTTGATCCCGAAGTGCTGCAGCAACCGTACCGAGTGCCGCGTGTCCTCGGCCGCGATCAGCGCCACACCGCTCAGAATCTTCAGGGCGCGCGCACTGATGTCATCCAGATTGCCAATCGGCGTGGCCACTACGTACAACGTACCGGCAGTGGAATTGGAAGCACCTGAAACATCGGTCACAGCACACACCCATCATCGAGATCAAAGGCGCCATTGTAGCCCGATCGCCAGCAACAATGCGTAACCAAGACCTGCCTGGCACGAAGCCGAGCGACCTATAGTGAAGGTTTAGCGCCAGCGAGATCGCACCCAAGCAAGCGCTTGGGTACAATTGCAGGTTAATTTGATCGAGTAACAGGACATTTACATGATCGCTAGCCTGCGGCTGCTCTCAGCCCTCTGTCTCGCTGCCCTGCTGGCAGCCTGCGCCAGTTCGCCCTCATCAAGCCTGGGCGAGTTGCCACGCACTCCAGATGCCAGCATCGAGCAACTGCTCGACCAGGCCGCCACCAGCAAGACACCGGAAAAAGCCGCACTGTTGCGCCTGAGCGCGGCAGACTTGGCTCACACGCAAAAAGACAACGCACGTGCCTCGCAGATTCTTGAGCAGGTGCCGCTGGAATCACTCAAGCCTGCACAACAGGTCTTTGCCAGCACCTTGAGCGCCGAACTGGCGATGGGCCGTAATCAGCCCAAAGCTGCACTCAGCGCCTTGAGCCACCCCAGCCTGGCCCGCCTGAGCGAACTGCCGAAGGAGCAACAGGCTCGTACCTACAGCGTGCGCGCTGCTGCCCTTGAGGCCGACGGCCAAACCCTGGCGGCTGCCCAGGAGCGTGTTCAGTTGGCACCATTGCTCGCGGGCAACGCAGCCAACGCCAACCACGAAGCCATCTGGAGCCTGGTTTCCGCCCTGCCGAGCGAGCAACTGCAGAGCGTCAGCATGGGTAGCGACCCCTTGGCCGGTTGGGCCAGCCTGGCGCTGGCCGTGAAAAACGCAGGCACGCTGGAACAGCAACAGGTCGCCATCGAAACCTGGCGCGGCCAACACAGCGAACACCCTGCTGCCCTGCAACTGCCGCTGCCATTGGTAAAACTCAAGCAACTGGCCAGTCAGCCATTGACCAAAATTGCCCTGCTGCTGCCGCAGGAAGGTCAGTTGGCATCGGTAGCCCGCGCCCTGCGTGACGGTTTCATGGCTGCACACCTGCAAGCCCAGCAAGCCGGCCAGCAACCACCTGCAATCCAGGTGTTCGACAGCTCGCGCCTGACATCCCTGGATGACTTCTATCGTCAGGCACAGGCTGCCGGCGTACAACTGGTGATCGGCCCGCTGGAAAAACCACTGGTCAAACAACTGAGCACCCGCAGCCAACTGCCTATCACCACCCTCGCCCTGAACTACAGCGACGTCGGCCAAGGCAACCCACCACAACTGTTCCAGTTCGGCCTGGCCGCCGAAGACGAGGCACGTGAAGTGTCCCGCCGCGCTCATGCCGATGGCATGCGCCGCGCTGCAGCCCTGGTGCCACGCGGCGAATGGGGCGACCGCGTGCTCAAGGCCTTCCGTCAGGACTGGGAAGCCAAAGGCGGCACCCTGATCGCAGCCGAGCATATCGACCAGCCTGTGGCACTCGCCCAGCAAATCGCCGAACTGTTCCAACTGCGCCAAAGCGAAGGCCGCGCGAAGAGCCTGCAGAGCACGGTAGGCGGTAACGTTTCGGCACAGCCGTCACGCCGCCAGGACATCGACTTCATCTTCCTCGCTGCCACCCCACAGCAGGCCCAGCAAATCAAGCCGACCCTGAACTTCCAGTACGCCGGCGACGTACCCGTGTACGCAACCTCGCACCTGTACAGCGCCTCAGGCGACGTCAACCAGTACAACGACATGAACGGCATTCGCTTCTGCGAAACCCCATGGCTGCTCGATACCGGCAATTCGCTGCGTCAACAGGTCGTTCGCCAATGGCCACAAGCCGGCGGCAGCCTGGGTCGCCTTTATGCCATGGGTATTGATGCGTACAGCCTCGCGCCGCGCCTGAGCCAGCTCAAGGCACTGCCAGACACCCGTATCGAAGGCTTCTCCGGCAGCCTGAGCATGGGCCAGAGCCAGCGCATCGAACGCCAACTGCCCTGGGCGGAGTTCTCCGCCGGCCAGGTCAAACGCTTGCCCGATACACCACGCTAATGCCCGACAGTTCGCGCCAGAAGGCCGGCCAAGCCGCCGAACAGCAGGCCTTGCAGTACCTTCAGGGACAAGGTCTGCACCTGCTGGCGCAGAACTGGCGATGCAAACGCGGCGAGCTTGATCTGGTCATGCTCGACAGCGATACAGTAGTATTCGTCGAAGTTCGTTACCGGCTGCACGCAAGCTTCGGCGGCGCACTCGGCAGTATCGATGCCCGCAAGCAGGAAAAACTGGCGCTGGCCGCCGAACATTTTCTGCAACAGGAAGCACGATGGGCCAGGCACCCTTGCCGATTCGATGTCATTGCCCTGCAAGGTCGCGGCCATGCAGGGCAAGCACTCGAATGGCTGAAAAATGCCTTCGAATGCTAAGCCAGCGCCTGGCAATGCATCGTTTACCCACCGAACTCAATTTGCTCTTTGCTTCACGGGCTGCACAGTCATGTGCCGGGGTATCCGGCTTCCCGACGCGCCCGGCCAGCCGCCCCACTTAAGGTCACACTGATGGACATGCAATCCCGAATTCGCCAGCTTTTCCAGGCCAGCATCAACACCAAGCAACAGGCGATGGACGTCCTTGCACCTCACATCGAGCAAGCCAGCCAGGTGATGGTCAATGCCCTGCTCAATGAGGGCAAGATGCTCGCATGCGGCAACGGTGGGTCGGCCGGCGACGCCCAGCACTTTTCCTCGGAACTGCTGAACCGCTTCGAACGTGAACGCCCAAGCCTGCCAGCGATCGCCCTGACGACCGACAGCTCGACCATCACCTCGATCGCAAACGATTACAGCTACAACGAGGTGTTCTCCAAGCAGATCCGTGCCCTTGGCCAACCCGGCGATGTGCTGCTGGCAATTTCGACCAGCGGCAACTCGGCAAACATTATTCAAGCGATCCAGGCCGCACATGATCGCGAAATGATTGTCGTAGCTCTGACTGGGCGCGACGGAGGCGGCATGGCTTCGTTGTTGCTGCCAGAGGACGTCGAGATTCGTGTCCCGGCCGACGTCACCGCACGCATCCAGGAAGTCCACCTGCTGGCGATCCACTGTCTCTGCGATCTGATCGACAGCCAATTGTTTGGGAGTGAAGAATGACCGCAAAACGCCTGGGCCTGATGGCCCTGACCTTGTGCCTCGGCCTGAATGCCGGTTGCAGCTCGGTAATTAGCGCAAGCCGCGAAGCCCCGATCGAGGATGATCGCGGCACGCGCACACTCGGCAGCAAGATTGACGACTCACTGATCGAAACCAAGGTGGCGGTGAACGTCGCCAAGGCCAGTCCCGACCTGGACAAGAATTCGCACATTGTCGTAAGCAGCTACAACGGTATCGTGCTGCTGGCGGGCCAGACCCCCCGCGCCGACCTCAAGAGCCTCGCCGAACAGGCCGCAAGCCAGGTTCAACGCGTCAAGAAGGTGCATAACGAACTGCAGGTCATCCAGCCCTCTTCGCTGCTCGCCCGCAACAATGACACCTGGCTGACCACCAAGATCAAAACCCAGATGCTGGCCGATGCCAACATACCCGGTTCGCGCATCAAGGTGATCACCGAGAACGGTATCGTCTACCTCCTCGGCCTCATGACCCAGCAAGAGGCCGCACGCGCAACCAGTCTGGTTCAGGGTGTGTCCGGGGTACAGAAGATCGTCAAGCTGTTCGAGTACATCGACTGATCCACAGCCTGACGCACCATCGACTGCCCGGACTCCGGGCATCGCGCACAAAAAAGGCGATTCACCTGGATCGCCTTTTTTGTTACTTGACCACTTTCAAGCTAGGCCGGCCACTTGGGCGCGGCGGTGGATTGTCGGTGTCATCGCCCGATTCATCCTCCCCCTCAAGCTCGTCGTCGTCCACCAGAGGCGGCTCAAGCTCGAACACCATACCCTGACCATTCTCTCGAGCGTAAATGCCCAGAATCGCACCTGTGGGCACGTAGAGGGTATGCGCAACGCCACCAAAGCGACCCTCGAAGCTCACGGCCTCGTTATCCATGTGCAAATGACGCACGGCACTGGGCGAAATGTTCAAGACGATCTGACCATCACTGGCAAAGCCTTGCGGCACCTGTACCGCCGGGTACTCGGCATTGACCAGCATATGCGGCGTGCAATCGTTGTCCACGATCCACTCATACAACGCACGCACCAAATAAGGGCGACTGGAGTTCATAAACGGCTCCTTAAAACCTAACGCATTTCACGTTCAGCAGCGGACAGGCTCGCCTGGAAAGCTTCACGAGCGAACTGGCGCTCCATGTAGTCCAGCAACGGTTTTGCCGGCCGCGGCAATTCAATACCCAACACCGGCAAACGCCAGAGTATGGGCAGTAGACAACAGTCGACCAGACTTTGCTCCTCGCTCAAGAAACAAGGTTTTTCAGCAAACAGCGGAGAAACGCCGGTAAGGCTCTCTCGCAGCTCTTTGCGCGCCTGAGCGCGCGCGCTGTCCTTGCTGCGCGGATCAAGAATCAGATCAACCAACCCACACCAGTCGCGCTGGATGCGGTGTATCAGCAACCGGCTGTTGGCTCGGGCTACCGGATACACCGGCAGCAAGGGCGGGTGCGGATAACGCTCGTCGAGGTACTCCATCACCACGGTCGACTCAAACAACGCCAGATCGCGATCAACCAGTGTCGGCAGACTGCCGTAAGGGTTCACTTCAATCAGCTTTGCCGGCTGCTGACCAGCAGGCACATCAATGATCTGGACACTGACCCCCTTCTCGGCGAGAACAAGGCGTACCCGATGAGAATAGTGGTCAGCGGGGTCGGAGTAGCAGGCTAACCGGTTGGTCACGCCCATGGTGATCCTCCTCGCGAATGTAATTATGAATGGTACAAATGCAAACGCGCCCTGCGGACACCCCTGCGTTGCAGAGGCGCCCCAGGGCGCGTTCAACTACCAGAAACTACTGCGTGATCAGTGCACGTCCTTCCAGTATTCGCGCTTGAGCAGGTAAGCGAATACGAAGAAGAAGGCCAGGTACAGCAGCACGTAAGTACCGATGCGCTGGCTTTCCAGTTTGACCGGGTTGGCCGAGTACGCCAGGAAGGTCACCAGGTTCTTGACCTTCTCGTCGAACTGCTCTTCGTTCAGGGTACCGGATTTCGGCACGATGGTCAGCTGGTCACACGCCTCATGGGTCAACGGCGTACCGGTCAGCGGGTCGAATTGCTTCTTGCCGTCAGTGACTATCTGGACCTGCTTGCAACCGATGACCTGCCGACCCTGCAACCCTACCAGCACGTTAGGCATGCCCACGTTAGGGAACACGGTGTTGTTCACACCCCAAGGACGCGCCTTGTCCTCATAGAAGCCATGCAGGTAGCTGTAGAGCCAGTCAGTACCACGCACCCGGGCAACCAGGGTCAGGTCAGGCGGCGCGGCGCCAAACCAGGCCTTGGCATCGTTGGGCTGCATGCCGACTTTCATGTGATCGCCGATCTTGGCACCGGTGAACACCAGCTTCTCGAGCATCAGCTCATGCGGGATACCGAGGTCATCGGCAACGCGCTCGTAACGCTGGAACTTGGCGCCGTGGCAACCCATGCAATAGTTTGCAAAGGTGCGCGCACCGTCCTGCAGAGCGGCCTTGTCAGTCAGATCGATATCAACCTTCTGCAGCTCGACGGTTTCACCACCGGCAGCAAAGGTCAACGAAGGCATCACTGCCAGAATCAATACTGCAAATAGCTTTTTCATCAGCCAGTCACCCTTTCCGGAACCGGTTTGGTCTTCTCGAGCCTGGTATAGAACGGCATCAGAATGAAGTAGGCGAAGTACAGGAAGGTACATACCTGCGACAGTAAGGTACGACCCGGAGTCGGCGCCAGAACACCCAGCACGCCCAGGATCACGAACGAAATGCAGAACACCACCAGCCAGATCTTGCTCAGCCAGCCTTTGTAGCGCATCGATTTGACCGGGCTACGGTCAAGCCAAGGCAGCACGAACAGCACGGCAATGGCGGCACCCATGGCTACGACACCAAGCAGCTTGTCAGGGACGGCACGCAGAATCGCGTAGAACGGCGTGAAGTACCATACAGGCGCAATGTGCGCAGGTGTCTTGAAGGCGTTCGCCTGCTCGAAGTTCGGCTTCTCGAGGAAGTAACCGCCCATTTCCGGGAAGAAGAACACGATCAGACAGAAGACGAACAGGAAGACCACGACACCGACGATATCCTTGACGGTGTAGTACGGATGGAAAGGAATGCCGTCGAGCGGAACACCGTTCTCATCTTTCAGCTTCTTGATGTCGACACCATCCGGGTTGTTCGAACCTACTTCGTGCAGCGCCAGAATGTGCAGCACTACCAGACCCAGAATCACGATTGGCAGGGCAATCACGTGCAAGGCGAAGAAGCGGTTCAGGGTAATACCGGAGATCAGGTAGTCACCACGAATCCATTGGGTGAGGTCATCACCGATGACCGGGATCGCACCGAACAGCGAGATGATCACCTGGGCACCCCAGTAGGACATCTGGCCCCACGGCAGCAGGTAACCCATGAAGGCCTCGGCCATCAGCGCCAGGTAGATCAGCATACCGAAGATCCACACCAGCTCACGCGGCTTCTGGTAAGAGCCGTAGAGCAAACCGCGGAACATGTGCAGATAGACAACGACGAAAAACGCCGATGCACCGGTAGAGTGCAGGTAACGCAGCACCCAGCCGTATTCAACGTCACGCATGATGTATTCGACGGAGGCGAAGGCCTCTTCCGCCGACGGCGTGAAGCTCATGGTCAGCCAGACGCCCGTGACGATCTGGTTAACCAGCACCAGCAGCGCCAGGGAGCCAAAAAAATAGAAGAAGTTGAAGTTCTTCGGTGCGTAGTACTTGCTGAGATGGTCTTCCCACATCTTGGTCGCGGGGAAGCGCGCATCAACCCAATCCATGAACTTACTCATCACGCTTTCTCCTGATCGACACCGACGACAATGATGTCGTCCGACTCATAAGAGTACGGCGGCACCGGCAGATTGAGCGGCGCTGGCTGAGACTTGTAGACCCGACCCGCCAAATCGTAGTGGGAGCCGTGGCAAGGGCAGAAATAGCCACCCACCCACTTCGGCCCCAGATCGACCGGCGCCACTTCTGGGCGGAACGTCGGGGAGCAACCCAAATGCGTGCAAAGGCCAACCAGCACAAGAATTTCAGGCTTGATCGAACGATTCGACGGATCGACGTAAGCCGGCTGAACCGATGCCTTGGATTCAGGGTCAGAGAGGTCGCCGGCAATCTTTTTCAAGTTGCCCAGAATTTCTTCTGTACGGCGAACGACGAACACGGGCTGGCCGCGCCACTCAGCGATTAGCTGCTGACCTGGCTCGATCTTGGCGATATTGACTTTCACCGGTGCACCTGCGGCTTTCGCCTTGGCACTGGGGAACCATGACCCCACGAACGGGACCGCAGCCCCCACCGCTCCAGCAGCACCTACCACAGACGTGGCTGCTACTAGGAAGCGACGCCGGCCTGCATTGACGCCGTCATTGCTCATTCAGTCCTCTCCCATCAGCTTTGTGGCCTGTTGCAACAGGCATCTACTAAATAATTTCTGAACTGCGTAAAAATTTGCCGAATGGTAATTAAAAGACCCTGCTCTGACAAGGTGATTAGCCCGGCCAAAACCTTGGACCCCTTGCAGTGCTTGACTTGCATCTATGCGGCAAGTTGTCACACCAAAGTCCGACTCATGTATTCAAGACATAAAAAAAGCCCAGTTCCACCTGGAACTGGGCTTTTTTTGAATACTGTCGCGAATTAACGCTTCGAGTATTGCGGACGCTTACGTGCTTTACGCAGACCCACTTTCTTACGCTCGACTTCACGAGCATCGCGGGTGACGTAGCCAGCGCGACGCAGAGCGCTACGCAGGGTTTCGTCGTAGTCCATCAGAGCGCGAGTGATACCGTGACGGATAGCACCGGCTTGACCGCTGACACCACCACCGATAACGGTGACGTAGATGTCGAACTTCTCGGTGGTTTCAGTCAGTTCCAGCGGCTGGCGAACGACCATGCGCGCGGTTTCACGACCGAAGAACGTCTCGAGAGAACGGTTGTTGATGGAGATGTTGCCAGTGCCCGGACGCAGGAAAACGCGAGCGGTTGCGGTCTTGCGACGGCCAGTGCCGTAATTTTGAGTCGCCGACATAATGAACTATTCCGTTAAATCTTCAGTTCTTGGGGCTGCTGAGCAGTATGAGGGTGAGTAGCGCCCGCATAGACTTTCAGCTTACGGTACATGTCGCGACCCAGTGGGTTCTTAGGCAGCATGCCTTTAACCGCGGTCTCGATCACGCGCTCTGGGGCCTTGGCGATCAACTTCTCGAAGTTGATTTCCTTGATACCGCCCGGGAAGCCGGAGTGGGAGTAGTACATTTTGTCCGAAGTTTTGGCGCCAGTCACACGCACCTGCTCGGCATTGATAACGACGATGTAGTCGCCGGTGTCAACGTGAGGGGTGTATTCTGGTTTGTGCTTGCCACGCAGACGGCTAGCGATTTCGGTAGCCAGACGACCCAGGGTCTGACCAGCGGCGTCAACTACGAACCAGTCGCGCTTTACTGTTTCCGGTTTAGCAGTAAAAGTTTTCATTCTTTATAGCCTCAGAGGCCGCCCAGCGAAAATAAGACGGCAGATCTTACTGGATAGTGCGCACCTTGACAAGTCAAGGACACAGCCGCACACGGACGCTATCGGGGGCTCGGGTCAGCGCGTCCAATATTCGGCAGGGTTCTTCGGTACGCGGGGCATCACTTCCGCAGCACAGAGAGGGGCTGAATTATCCAGATTGCGAAAAAAAATTCAACCTGCTTTTATGCTTCTTTTGCCTTGGGAGATGCAAATGGACTACCGCCAACTGGGCCGCAGCGACCTGAACGTAAGCGCCCTGTGCCTGGGCACCATGACCTGGGGCGAGCAGAACAGCCAGGCCGAAGCCTTCGCCCAGATCGAGCGAGCCAAGGCAGCCGGCATCAACTTCATCGACACGGCAGAAATGTACCCCGTGCCCCCACGCCCGGAAACCTATGCCGCCACCGAGCAAATCATCGGCAATTGGTTCAAGCAGCACGGTGACCGCGCCGACTGGGTTCTCGCCAGCAAGGTGGCCGGCCCAGGCAATGGAATCAGCCACATTCGCGACGGCCAGCTGAAACACAATCGCCAACACATCGTTGCCGCACTCGACGACAGCCTCAAGCGCCTGCAGACCGACTGGATCGACCTTTACCAACTGCACTGGCCAGAGCGCAGCACCAACTTTTTCGGCAAGCTGGGCTACCAGCACCTGCCTCATGACCACTTCACGCCGCTGGAAGAAACCCTGGAAGTCCTCGACGAGCAGGTCAAGGCCGGCAAGATCCGCCACATCGGCCTGTCCAACGAAACCCCGTGGGGCACCATGAAGTTCCTGCAACTGGCAGAAAGCCGCGGCTGGTCGAGGGCTGTATCGATACAGAACCCCTACAACCTGCTCAACCGCAGCTTTGAAGTCGGCCTGGCGGAAATTGCCATCCGCGAACAGTGCGGCTTGCTGGCCTATTCGCCACTGGCCTTTGGCATGCTCTCGGGCAAATACGAGAACGGTGCGCGCCCTGCCAAGGGCCGCCTGACGCTGTTCAGCCGCTTCTCTCGCTACTCCAACCCACAGACCGTAGCGGCCTGCAGCCGTTATGTGACGCTGGCCCGCGAGCATGGCCTGGACCCGGCACAAATGGCCTTGGCGTTCGTCACCCAGCAGCCCTTTGTCACCAGCAACATCATTGGCGCCACGTCACTGGAACAACTGGAGAGCAACCTGGGCAGCCTTGAACTCAAGCTGAGTGATGAGCTGCTGGCCAGCATCGAAGCCATCCATCAGGACCAACCCAACCCTGCACCTTGAAGGGCAGTAGCGTACCCGCGGCAAACGCGGGTACGCAGGGTAGACATCACCGGCAAAAAATAAGACGATCCAGCCGGTGATTGACCACTTTCCCCTATAAGAATAACGAAATGATCTTTACCCAACCCTCCGCGTCGCTGCGGCGCGTCAGCATTCTGGCCATCGATAAGGTGTTCGCTTCAACCCTGATGCAGGCCAAGGACTTCTTCCATCTGGCCAGCCTGCGGTATAGCAAGCAACTGGGACTGGGCCTCAAACCCATGTTTGAAACACGCCTGGTCAGCCCCGACGGCAACCCCGTGAACAGCTTTAGCGATGTGCTGATACCGGTAGACGGCGGCCTGGAACAGGCCGATATCATCATCCTGCCGGCGTTCTGGGATGACTTCGATGCCCTGTGTCAGCGCTACCCGCAGATCCTGCCCTGGCTACGCGAGCAACATGCTGCTGGCGCCGTCCTCTGCGGTGAAGCCAGCGGGGTGTTCTGGCTGGCCGAGGCCGGGCTGCTCGACGGCAAGGAGGCCACCACCTACTGGCGCTTTTTCAATACCTTCGCCGAACGCTTCCCCAAAGTCAGCCTCAACCAGGACAAGCACCTGACCGATGCCGACAACCTGTACTGCGCAGGCGGCCCTACCTCAGCCTGCGACCTCTACATCTACCTGATCGAACGCTTCTGCGGCGCCAACGTGGCCCAGGCAGTGTCCCGCGACATCCTTTACGAAGTACAGCGCAGCTACACGCCGGGACGCATGGGTTTTGGTGGGCAGAAACTGCATCAGGACCTGATCATCCTGCAAATTCAGCAATGGCTCGAAGAACACTTCGCTGACAAGTTTCGCTTTGAGGACGTGGCCCGCAACCACGGTATGAGCATTCGCAATTTCATGCGTCGCTTCCAGGGCGCCACGGGTGACAAGCCCCTGCACTATCTGCAGCGTTTGCGGATCGAAACAGCCAAGGGCTTGCTGTCCGGTACGCGCAAGAGCATCAAGACGATCAGCTATGAGGTGGGGTATGACGATGCGAGCTTCTTCGCACGACTGTTCCGCCAGCACACGGCACTGTCACCAAACCAGTACCGCCAGCAGTTCATGCAAGAAGCTTGAGCGACCGCATCACAGGCAGGCCTGCCTCGCGCAGCACAGGGTGCTCAGCGCGAGGGCAGGCTTTGCCAGACGGGCATAACGCGGCTTAAGGACGATGCGCCCGCGCCAGGAACTCGTGGGACTGCATCTCCAGCAAGCGGCTCAGGGTACGTTGGAACTCGAAACTCAAGCGCCCGCCGGTATACAGGTCCTTCAGTTCGACCTCGGCAGAGATGATCAGCTTCACGTTCCGGTCATAGAACTCATCGACCATGTTGATGAAGCGACGAGCGATATCGTCGGTCGCCACGCCCATCTGCTCGACACCACTGAGCAGCACGGCATGGAAGATCTTGCCCAACTCGATGTAATCGTTCTGGCTACGCGGCCCATCACACAGTTCGCGGAAATCGAACCAGGCCACGTCGTCACAGGTACGCAACGCACGAATTTCCCGGTTCTCGATGACCAGCACGTCATTCTCAACAGCCTGGGTGCATTCCGGCGTCAGGGCGCGGAAACTCTTGCGCAGGCTCTCGTGAGCGGCCTCATCGAGTGGGTAATGGAACAGCTCGGCCTGCTCCAGGTGACGCAGACGGTAGTCGACGCCACTGTCGACGTTGACGATCTCGGTGTTCTGCTTGATCAGGGCAATGGCCGGGAGGAAGCGCGCACGCTGCAGACCGTCCTTGTACAGACCATCGGGGACGATGTTGGACGTTGCCACCAGCGTAACGCCGTTCTTGAACAGTTCTTCCATCAGGGTACCGAGGATCATCGCGTCGGTAATGTCGGAAACGAAGAACTCGTCGAAGCAAATCACCCGCGCCTCTTCAGAGAAACGCTTGGCAATGATCGTCAGCGGGTTTTTCTCGCCCTTGAGGGTTTTCATTTCCTCGTGGACCCGCTTCATGAAGCGGTGGAAGTGCGTACGCACCTTCTGCTTGAACGGTAGCGCCTCGAAGAAGGTATCGACCAGGTAGGTCTTGCCCCGCCCTACCCCACCCCAGAAATACAGGCCTTTGACAGGTACCTGCTCTTTCTTGCCAAACAGTTTGCCAAACACGCCTGGCTTGCTGTTCTGCGCCGCGATCAAATCGTCGTACAGGCGCTGGAGGTGACGCACCGCTGTTTCCTGCGCCGCGTCATGGAAGAATTCGGGACGTTTCAGATCTGCTTGATATCGTTCTAGGGGCGTCATAATTCGTTAGCAAGGCAACAAAAGCGGGCCGTCACTGTAGCGACGGCCCCGGTTATTGGCAATCAGACTTCCGATAGCCTGTTTAGTCCTGTTGTGGCTGCAAGGCCACGCGCAAGCTCTCAATGGCCGCATCGCGAGCCGCCGCGTCGCTGAACTGCGGGCCATCGGCGACACATTCGCCTTCCAGCCAGAGGCTGAAGCCCAGGCCTTCACTGCGTACATCCAGTGCTTGCCCCTGCTGCAGTTGCTTGGTCACGGCACCGGCAGTCTTGCCGTCGGCAAAGTGACGAGACAGCAGCAGTTGCTCACCATCAGCGGCCAGCAGACGGAAACGGAAGCTGCCGTCATCTTCACGGAAACTGACGAAGCGCGCGGCCTTGGCAGCCTTTTTCTTGACCTCGACAGGCCCCTGCACGATGTTGCGGAACGAGCGCAAGCCAACCGCTTCACGCAGTTGCTCAAGGAACGGCGTAGCAACCTTGCGCGCCTTCTGTGCGCCAGCCAGGAGGATATCTTCCAGGTCAGCAGGTCGCGCGATCAACTGATGGTAGCGCTCACGCGCCTCACTCAACTGGCCATCGAGCAACTGGAACAGGCGCTGCTTGGCCTCGCCCCAGCCCAAGCCCTGCAGCAGCTCAGTGCGGAACTCTGCCGCCTGGTCCGGCGTAGCGAATGCCTGGAACAGGGTGAACAGGTGGGCGTTGTCCGGATCCTTCGCTTCCCCTGGTGCACGCGAGTCGGTGACGATGCGCGAGATCGCGTCTTTCATCTCCTTGGCACTGCTGAAAAGCGGGATGGTGTTGTCGTAGCTCTTGGACATTTTGCGCCCGTCGAGGCCCGGCAGGGTCGCCACGCTCTCCTCGATCAGGGCTTCGGGCATGACAAAGAACTCCTTGCCCTGACCGAACAGGTGGTTGAAACGCTGACCGATATCACGCGCCATTTCCACGTGTTGAATCTGGTCACGGCCCACCGGCACCTTGTGCGCGTTGAACATCAGGATGTCGGCAGCCATCAGTACCGGGTAGCTGTACAGGCCCATGCTGATGCCCGCATCCGGGTCTTCACCGTTTTCCAGGTTCTTGTCCACGGACGCTTTGTAGGCATGGGCGCGGTTGAGCAGGCCCTTGGCAGCGACACAGGTCAGCAGCCAGGTCAGCTCTGGAATTTCAGGGATATCGGACTGACGGTAGAACGTGACCCGCTCAGGATCCAGACCACCGGCCAGCCAGGTCGCCGCGATTTCGAGGCGCGAGCGCTGGATACGCTGCGGGTCATCGCACTTGATCAGGGCGTGGTAGTCGGCCAGAAAGTAGAACGAGTCGACATTGTCCTGGCGGCTGGCCAGGATCGCCGGGCGGATGGCACCGGCGTAGTTGCCCAGGTGGGGCGTGCCCGTGGTGGTGATACCGGTAAGGATACGAGTGGTCATGGGTAATCGCTTATCAGGCTTGTATCAGTTCGAAAGGCGCGGCAGCACCAAATCCTTGAGGTCGGTCAGCTTGCCATGAAAAAAGTGTCCGCATTCTGCCACTTTCAGCAGCTCATGGGGGCGCGACAGTGCAGCAGACCAGTCATAGACCAACTGCGGTGCAACCACTTCGTCGGTATCCGGCTGAATCACGATCAGCGGGCAGCCCTGCGGCAGCACGTCATTGTCGCTCAGGCGCATGACCGCCGGGGCCACCATGAACAGCCGGGCCAGCGGTACGCCAGCAGCCTCCAGACGACCGCCAAGGCTGGCCGCAACAAAGCCACCGAACGAGAAGCCAAACAGCGTCAATGGCAGTTCGGGATGTTTCTCACGCACCCAGGCGGCCACCGCCTGAGCGTCATCGACTTCACCACTGCCCATGTCATGGCTGCCAGCGCTGGCACCGACGCCGCGATAATTGAAGCGTAAAGTGATGTAACCAGCATCACGTGCCGTACGCTGCAAGGTGGAAACCACCTTGTTGAGCATGGTACCGCCCTGAACGGGGTTAGGGTGGCAGAGCAAGGCCACGCCACGGGCGTCGGCCACATCGAGGTACAAGGCTTCGAGCTGGCCAACCGGGCCATCGATGAATACGGGGGTTTCGCGGATAAGCAAGGAAGAACTCCGTGACCTCGGAAAGGGTCGACTCGTCTAGCTGAATGATTCTGTCTGAGATATTTGCGATAGTTCGCGGTATACAGCGCAGGTCCGAGCCGTTAACGTAAAGCAAAGCCGTTTATAGAGGAAGGACTCGTGGAACTCTCGCTCTTAGTTTGGTTGTTGCCGACCCTGGCCCTGGCAGTAGGTGTCGTTGTTGGTTTCCTGGTCGCCCGCCTGTTGCCCAATGCCGCGCCGAGCAGCACCCAGCGGCAACTGGACGAAATCCAGGAACGTTTCGACAATTATCAGAACGAAGTGGTCACCCACTTCAACAGCACTGCAGCGCTGGTGAAAAAGCTCACGCAAAGCTATCAGGATGTTCAGGACCATCTGACTGAAGGCGCCAACCGCCTGGCCCTGGACGAACTCACCCGTCAACGCCTGCTGGCCTCGCTGCACGCCGAGACACCACAGGCACCTCGCGAGCGTCTGACGCCTCCTCGCGATCAGGAAGCACCGAAAGACTACGCACCGAAGACGCCAAACGCCCCAGGCATGCTCGACGAGCATTACGGGCTCAAGCGCAACTGACCGAAGCCATCGCAGGCAAGCCTGCTCCAACAGAGCCCGTGCCAGCCTGTGGGAGCCGGGCTTGCCCGCGATACAAACGCCGCGAACTCAGGGGCACTCCACCAGCGCCATCGCAGGCAAGCCTGCATCCCACATCAGCTATACCACGGCGCCGTCTCGCTACAGACGGGATACCGCGCTACAGCCTGCTCCAGCACACTCGGCGCCAACGCCCCGTTCTGCACCAGGCTATGCAGGCTGGCCAGGACAATACTGAAGCGGTCGACCTCAAAGAACCGACGTAGCTGCTGCCGCGTATCACTGCGACCGAAACCGTCAGTGCCCAAGGTGACATAAGGCGCCGACAGGTACTCGGCAATCAACTGCGGCCAGGCCCGCACATAATCACTGGCAGCGACGATCGGCGCGCTCCCACCCAGGCACTGCTGGACGTAACTGGCTGCCACCCGTGCCTTCGCGCAACGGCCAGCACGTTGAGCATCGCGCGCATCGCGAGCCAGCTCACTGAAGCTGGTGACACTGAACACTTCACTTTCAACCTGCCACTCGTTCGCCAGCAGCTCACTGGCGGCAATCACCTCTCGCAGAATCGCCCCGGAGCCCAGCAGACGTACGCGCCCCACGGCGCGCTCCAGCGAGTGCTCAGTGAACCGGTACATACCTCGCAGCACCCCTGCATGAGCGGCCTCGGGCAGCGAGGGCTGTGGATAGTTTTCGTTCATCACGGCGATGTAGTGGAATTCGTCGCACTGTTCGCCGAGCATCCGCCGCGCAGCATGCTCCAGAATGACCGCCAACTCACCCGCGAAGCATGGCTCCCAGGCCCGGCAATTGGGCACCATGGACGCCATCACCACGCTGGAACCATCCTGATGCTGCAGGCCTTCACCGCCGAGCGTGGTACGCCCGGCGGTAGCCCCCAGCAGGATGCCCCGGGCACGCTGGTCGGCGGCGGCCCAGATCAGGTCGCCCACCCGCTGGAAACCGAACATCGAGTAATAGATATACACAGGCAGCATCGGTTCGCCGTGCACCGCATACGACGTGGCAGCCGCGACCCAGGAGGACAGCGCCCCAGCTTCGGTAATGCCCTCTTCCAACAACTGACCGTCTTGCGCTTCCTTGTAGAACAACAGTGAACCGGCATCTTCCGGCTCGTAGCGCTGCCCCTGCGGCGAGTAGATACCGATCTGCCGGAACAGGCTGGCCATGCCGAATGTGCGCGCCTCATCCGCCACGATCGGCACAATGCGCGGCCCCAGCTCCGGCGCTTTCAACCAGGCGCTGAGTACGCGAACCGCCGCCATGGTGGTAGACATTTCCTTGCCATCCGCCTGCAGCGCAAACCCTGCACTGGCATCCAGCGATGGCACCGGTATCGACCGAACCTCACTGCGACGCGCTGGCAAAAAGCCCCCCAGTGCCGCACGACGCGCTTGCAGATAGCGCATTTCCGAGCTGTCCTCCGGTGGACGGTAGAAGCGCAGCTGTTCGACATCGGCATCCGAGAGCGGCAGATGGAAGCGGTCGCGATAGGCCAAGAGGGCCTGCACATCGAGTTTTTTCGCCTGGTGCGCGGTCATCCGCGACTCACCGGCAGCACTCATGCCATAGCCCTTCTTGGTCTTGGCCAGGATCACGGTTGGCCGCCCCTTACAGGCCTTGGCGGCAGCGAAGGCGGCATACAGCTTGCGAAAATCGTGGCCACCGCGCTTCAGGGCGTTGATCTCGGCCGAGTTCATGTGCGCGACCAACTGCTGCAACGCCGGGCTCTGATTGAAGAAATGCTCAAGATTATAGGCGCCGTCATTGGCCCCCAAGGTCTGGAACTGCCCGTCGGGGGTCGCCGCAAGCTGACGCAACAACACATGCTCGCTGTCGCGGGCAAACAGGGCGTCCCACTCCGACCCCCACAGCACCTTGACCACCTGCCAGCCAGCACCGCTGAACAGGGCTTCCAGCTCCTGGACAATCTGTCCATTGCCCCGTACGGGCCCGTCCAGGCGCTGTAAGTTGCAGTTGACCACGAACGTCAGGTTATCCAGTTGCTCACGGGCCGCCAGGGTCAGCCCGGCAATCGACTCCGGCTCGTCCATCTCACCGTCACCGAACACGCCCCAGACATGCCGAGCGGCAGTATCCGCCAGCCCACGGTGCTGCAGGTAACGCATGAAACGCGCCTGGTAAATCGCACTGATCGGGCCGATTCCCATCGAACCGGTGGGGAACTGCCAGAAGTCAGGCATCAACCAGGGATGCGGATAAGAACACAGGCCGCCACCCTCGACCTCCTGCCGATAGCGCGACAGTTGCGCCTCACTCAGTCGCCCTTCAAGGAACGCCCGGGCGTAAACACCAGGGGCTGAATGCGGCTGAAAAAACACCAGATCGGCGTGCTGAGGCTCACCGCCCTTGAAGAAATGCTGAAAACCCACCTCGAAAATTTCGGCGGCCGAAGCGTAGCTGGCGATATGCCCACCCAGATCACCGTAGGCATGGTTGGCTCGAACCACCATTGCCAACGCGTTCCAGCGCAGCAAACGGGTAATCCGCTCTTCAATTTCCAGGTCACCGGGATAGGCGCCCTGCTGCTCTACCGACAACGTATTGCGGTACGCCGAATACGCCTGAGCACCGCGCTCTAGGCCCAACTCACGGGCGTGCGCCTCCAGTTGCTCCAGCAAAAAACGCGCACGCGCCGGGCCACAATGCCGCAAGGTCGAGTCCAGCGCATCCAGCCACTCGGCCGTTTCGCCCGGATCGGGATCGACCTGCGGGTCATGTCCAGGCTGCCCTGCCATACCGTCGCCAGGCACACGGTTCATCATTGCCACCATCGCATTGACCCCATCCATGTCAGTTCAGGCACAGGCCTTCAATGCCTGCGCGATGTCTGCCAGCAGGTCATCGATGTCTTCCAGCCCCACCGACAACCGCACCAACCCCTCGGAGATACCGTACTGGGCCCTCTCCTGCGGGGTATAGCTGGAATGGGTCATGCTCGCCGGGTGTTGGGCCAGCGATTCAGCATCGCCCAGACTGACGGCACGGCTGAACAACTGCAGGGCATTCATGAAACGCCGACCGGCGGCAATGCCACCCTTGAGTTCAAAGGCAATCATCCCGCCCGGCAAGCGCATTTGCCGCTGTGCCAGTTCGTATTGGGAAAAACCTGGCAAGCCGGGGTAGTTGATCAACTCCACCTGCGCTTGTTCGGCGAGGAGTTCAGCAATGGCCTGCGCATTACTGCAGTGGCGCTCCATACGCAGCGTGAGCGTCTTCAGGCCGCGCATCAGCAGCGAGGCGTCATGCGGCGAGAGGACAGCGCCGGTCATGTCCTTGAGGCCTTCCAGGCGAATACGGTCAACCAGCGCCTTGCTGCCGATGACCAGGCCAGCGGTGATATCACCGTGACCACTGAGGTATTTGGTTGCCGAATGCACCACCAGATCCGCGCCCAGCTCCAGTGGACGCTGCAGGTACGGCGTGCAGTAGGTGTTGTCGACCACGACGATGATGCCGTGCTGATGGGCAATTTTCGCCACGGCGGCAATGTCTGTCAGATGCATGTTCGGGTTGGCTGGCGATTCGAAGTAGATCACCCGCGTGGCCGGAGTGATCGCGTTTTCGAGCGCTTGCAGGTCACTCATATCGACATGCCGCGAGGTGACACCGAACTCGCCAATGCCGTGGTGCAAGAACGCGAAAGTGCAGCCGTACAAGGTACGCCCCAACAGAATTTCGTCGCCAGGACGCAGCAAGGTCCATAACGTGGAGGTAATCGCCCCCATACCCGACGCCAGCGCCAGCCCGGCCTCGCCGCCTTCCAGCGAAGCCATGCGCGCCTCCAGCAAGGCCAGGGTAGGGTTGGAAATACGGCTGTAGAAATACCCTGCCTCTTCCCCCGCAAAGCACGCTGCACCGTACTCAACCGTCGGAAATGCGAACGTGGCAGTCTGGTAGATCGGCGGCACCAGTGCGCCGTTGTGCGCCAACGGATCGTAACCATGGTGAATGGCACGCGTAGAAAAACCGGATTTATTGTTGGAGTCGCGCATGGCAACAGCCTCTTATGGTTTGCTATAAGCTTATGCCACTCAAGTGCTGATATTTTTCCAAATAAACCCAGCTTTTTCGGCAACTATTAGCATAAAAACAACAATAAAAGACCGTGGAGGGCAAATCATGCCTAACGCCATCGACCGTACCGACCGTGCCCTGCTGGGGGCCTTGCAAGACAATGCCCGGCTCACCGTCGCCGAGCTGGCCGACAGCGTCTCACTGACCACCTCCCCCTGTTGGCGGCGAGTCAAACTGCTGGAAGAGACCGGCTACATCACCGGCTACCAGGCCATCCTCTCGCCCAAGGCCCTGGGGTTTGGCGTGACCGCGTTCGTGAGCATCATGATGGACTCGCACACCAAGGAAATGGCGCGCGCCTTTGAGCAACGGCTCATGGAAATTCCAGAGATCGTCGCCTGCCACAACATCTCCGGCCGCTATGACTTTCTGCTGGAAATCCTCGCACGCGATCTGGAATCGTTCGGCGAATTCACCCGCGAGGTGTTGCAGTCACTACCGGGTGTAAAGGAGATCTACTCGAGCTTTTCCTTCAAGGCGGTGAAGGAGCGACGGGTGATACCGGTGTCGGAAAAACATATCTGACCCCGGCTCTTACACAGAGTACAAGGTCGTTGCGCCAACAATAAAAAACCCCGCGACAAGCGCGGGGTTTTCGGTCAAGCCAGACGCTTAGATCGCGCCGCGCTTACGCAGCACGTCCAGCACTTGCTTCACGCCGTCTTCCAGGCTGACGCTCTGGGTGTCGATCACCAGATCGGCATCCAGTGGTACATCGTACGGGAAGGACTCACCCGGGATGTTGTCGCCACCGGCAGCGTAGAGCCCTTGCGGGTCACGCTCGCGGCAAACCAGTGGCGACGCCTGGACGTAGACCGTGACCAGACGCTCCTTGCCGATCAGCGCCTTGGCCTGTTCACGGCCTTCGGCATCCGGCGCGACGAAGGCCGCCAGGGTCAGCAGGCCGGCTTCGTTGAACTGACGCGCAACGTGCGCGGCACGGCGCCAGTTCTCGGTACGCCCGGCGCGGTCCTGTGGCAGGCCCTTGTTCAGGTCATGACGCAGGTTCTGGCCATCGAGCACGTAGACCGCACGGCCCATGTCGAACAGCTTGCGCTCAACGGCATACGCCAAGGTGCTCTTGCCCGCGCCCGACAGGCCGCTGAACAGCACGGTGGCCGGTTGCTGACCGAAACGCAGTGCACGCTCTTCCGTGGCCACGTGAGCCATCTTGCCGTGATGCCCCACCGAACCATGCGGTACAACCGGTGGTGCGATGATCATGCCGGCACCCACGGTGCCATTGGTCAGACGGTCGATGACAATGAAAGCACCGGTAGTGCGGTTGCTGTCATAGCCGTCGAGGGCAATCGGCGCGTCCAGGCTGACCTTGACCCGACCGATTTCGTTGAGCTGCAACGCACTGGCGGCGCCCTGCTCCAAGGTGTTCACATCAACCTTGTGGGTGATGCTGGCAATCGAGCCCGGCACGTAGCTGGTAGCACGCTTGATGTCGTACTTCTTGCCCGGCAGCATGGGCTCTTCAGCCATCCACACGAGCATGGCATCAAACTGGTCGGTCACCGGTGGAACGTTGTCGGCATGCACCAGCAAGTCACCACGGGAGATGTCGATCTCGTCTTCCATGGTCAGGGTTACGGCCTGGCCTGGGCCTGCCTGTTCCAGCTCACCTTCAAAGGTGACGATGGATTTGACCCGGCTGCTCTTGCCCGACGGCAGAACGACGATCTCGTCGCCCTTGTATACGACACCGCTGGCCAACGTACCGGCAAAGCCGCGGAAGTTCAGGTTCGGCCGGTTCACGTACTGCACCGGGAAGCGCAGGTCGGTGAAGTTGCGGTCGGCGGAAACTTCCACGGTTTCCAGAATTTCCATCAGCGCAGGGCCGGTGTACCACGGCGAACGCTCGCTGCGGTTGACCACGTTGTCGCCCTTGAGGGCCGACATCGGTACAAAGTGCAGGCTGCTCGGGTTCAGCTTGATGGCATCGGCAAACTTCAGGTAGTCGGCCTTGATCGACTCGAAGACCTGCTCGTCGAAGCCCTTGAGGTCCATCTTGTTGATGGCGACAACGATGTGCTTGATGCCCAGCAGCGACGCAATGTAGCTGTGACGGCGGGTCTGGGTCTGCACGCCATAGCGGGCATCGACCAGAATGATCGCCAGGTCGCAGGTAGAAGCACCGGTCGCCATGTTGCGGGTGTACTGCTCGTGGCCCGGGGTGTCGGCAATGATGAACTTGCGCTTGGCGGTGGAGAAATAGCGGTAGGCCACATCAATGGTGATGCCTTGCTCACGCTCGGCCTGCAGGCCGTCGACCAGCAGCGCCAGATCGATGTCTTCGCCAGTGGTGCCGACTTTCTTCGAGTCGCGGGTGATCGCTTCCAGATGGTCTTCGTAGATCATCTTGGAGTCGTGCAGCAGGCGCCCGATCAGGGTGCTCTTGCCGTCATCGACGTTACCGCAGGTCAAAAAGCGCAGCAGCTCTTTACGTTCGTGCTGGGCCAGGTAAGCGAGGATGTCCTCGCTGATCAATTCGGATTGGTGCGACATGCTCTGACCCTAACTTAGAAGTAGCCTTGACGTTTCTTGTCTTCCATCGAACCGGCGCCATCGTGGTCGATGACACGGCCCTGGCGTTCGGACGTTCGCGTCAGGAGCATTTCCTGAATGATGTCCGTAAGGGTTTCAGCTTCGGACTCCACCGCGCCCGTCAACGGGTAGCAGCCAAGGGTACGGAAACGCACTTTCTTCTTGACGATGCGAGCCTTCTCCTCGTCGGAGAGGTGCTCGAGGATGCGTTCGTCGTCGATCATGATCAGCGTGCCGTTCTTCTCGATCACTTCGCGCTCGGCAGCGAAGTACAGCGGCACGATCGGGATACCTTCCAGATAGATGTACTGCCAGATGTCCAGCTCGGTCCAGTTCGACAGCGGGAACACACGAATCGACTCGCCCTTGTTCACCTTGCCGTTGTAGACGTTCCACAGCTCAGGACGCTGGTTCTTCGGGTCCCAGCGGTGCTTGCTGTCGCGGAACGAGTACACACGCTCCTTGGCGCGGGATTTCTCTTCATCGCGACGAGCACCACCGAACGCGGCATCGAAACCATACTTGTCCAGCGCCTGCTTCAGGCCCTCGGTCTTCATGATGTCGGTGTGCTTGGCACTGCCGTGGGTGAACGGGTTGATACCCTGGGCGACGCCTTCAGGGTTGACGTGGGTGATGAGCTCCAGGCCCATTTCCTCGACCATCTTGTCGCGGAAGCTGTACATCTCCTGGAATTTCCACTGTGTGTCGACATGCATCACTGGAAACGGCAGCTTGCCCGGGAAGAAAGCCTTGCGCGCCAGATGCAGCATCACTGCCGAATCCTTGCCAATCGAGTACAGCATCACCGGGTTATCGAACTCGGCGGCCACCTCACGAATGATGTGGATGCTCTCCGCCTCCAACTGTTTCAAATGCGTCAGTTTGTCGACCATGGCTACTCACGGAAAATCGATCTTATGGACGGCCAGCGGGCCGTGTTCGCGTTCGGCACTCTAGCACAGCGTCCAATTCTATTGAGGAAGCAAACTAGAACGAAACGGTATAAGAATATGCCTAGGGGTTTTGAGTTTCAGATGGGGTTCGGGCAATCGATGAACAGATGCTCCAGTGCGAATCGCCGCGCCAGGTAATCGCCCAGTGCCTGCACGCCATAACGCTCGGTCGCGTGATGGCCTGCGGCGATAAAGCTGATGCCGTTTTCCCGCGCACTGTGGAAGGTCTGCTCGGACGCTTCGCCACTGAGGTACAGGTCGACACCGGCTGCAATCGCCTGATCGATATAGCCCTGGCCACCGCCCGTACACCAGCCGACCCTGCGTATAACCCCGTCGCCTTCGATCAGCAGGGGTTCACGCCCCATCACATACTGCACCTTGCGGGCAAAATCACGCGCAGAAAGCGGTTCGGCCAGCGAGCCGACCAATCCCACTACCCTTGGGTTTTCAGGATCCAGAGGGCCTTCAACGGTGATCTCCAGTTGCCGCGCCAGTTGCACGTTGTTGCCGACTTCCGGGTGCAGGTCCAGCGGCAGGTGATAGGCCAGCAGGCTCAGGTCGTGCTTGAGCAAGGTCTTCAGGCGGCGCTGTTTCATGCCGGTGATACAAGGGTTCTCACCCTTCCAGAAATAACCATGATGAACCAGCACCAGGTCAGCGCCAGCCTCGACAGCAGCATCGAGCAACGCCTGGCTGGCAGTGACACCACTGACAATGCGCGTTACCTGTGGGTTGCCCTCGACTTGCAGGCCATTGGGGCAGTAATCCTGAATTTTTGCACTGCCAAGGTAACGGTCGGCTTCCTCGACCAGGGTGCTCAGGGCGACAGCCATGAAAAGACTCCTTAATTCAGCAGTTCAGCGCGGCACAAGGCCTCGTATAATGAACGTCATTATGGGCCGTCGACCGGTTTGGGGAAACCGACGGCATACGCCTGGGGCGCCAGATCAATTACCGCTATCCGTCATCACGTTGCGCTGTTCCGGCGCAACGCCTGACACAGTATGATCGCGCGCCTTACTACTTCGCGGCCCTCTGCCAACTCCCGAGATTCGTTCAATGCTCAAGGCTTTGCGTTACTTTGGCTGGCCACTGCTGACCGGTGTACTGGTCGCCCTGCTGGTCATCCTGCGCTTCCCACAGTGGGTTGGCTTGCCCAGCCAGGATGTCAATTTGCAGCAGGCGCCGCAAACCACACGCATCATGCAGGGGCCGGTGTCCTACGCCGATGCGGTGAACATTGCCGCTCCTGCCGTGGTCAACCTGTACACCACCAAAATGGTGAACAAGAGCGCTCACCCGCTGTTCGAGGACCCGCAGTTCCGCCGCTTCTTCGGCGATAACCTGCCCAAGCAAAAACGCTGGGAGTCCAGCCTGGGTTCAGCCGTGATCATGAGCCCGGAAGGCTACCTGCTGACCAATAACCACGTGACCGCCGGGGCGGACCAGATTGTGGTGGCGCTCAAGGACGGCCGCGAAACCCTCGCCCGCGTCATTGGCAGCGACCCTGAGACCGACCTCGCGGTCTTGAAGATCGACCTGAAAAACCTGCCCTCAATCACCATTGGTCGCTCCGACGGTATTCATATCGGCGATGTCGCCCTGGCGATTGGCAACCCATTCGGCGTCGGCCAAACCGTCACCATGGGTATCATCAGTGCCACCGGGCGCAACCAGCTCGGCTTGAACACCTATGAAGATTTCATCCAGACGGACGCCGCGATCAACCCGGGCAACTCGGGCGGCGCGCTGGTCGATGCCAACGGCAACCTGACCGGTATCAACACAGCGATTTTCTCCAAGTCCGGCGGCTCGCAAGGCATTGGCTTCGCCATCCCGACCAAGCTGGCCCTGGAAGTCATGAAGTCGATCATCGAGCATGGCCAGGTAATCCGGGGTTGGCTGGGCATCGAAGTACAACCCCTGACTCAGGAACTCGCGGATTCGTTCGGCCTGCAGGGCCGACCAGGCATCGTCGTCGCCGGGATCTTCCGCGATGGCCCGGCGCAAAAGGCCGGCCTGCAATTGGGCGATGTGATCTTGAGCATCAATGGTGAGGAAGCGGGTGATGGCCGTCGTTCGATGAATCAGGTGGCGCGGACCAAGCCCAACGATAAAGTGACGATCGAGGTGATCCGCAACGGCAAGGAGCTCAAGCTGGTCGCCGAAGTCGGCCTGCGCCCGCCACCCGCGCCGGTGCAGACAGAAAACAACTGACCCCGTAAATGCAATCGCCGGCAAAGCCGGCGATTGCATTTCAGCCCTTAGTGCAGGATCTGACTCAAGAACAGCTTGGTTCGCTCGTTCTGAGGCCGGTCGAAGAAGTCGTTCGGCGGCGCCTGCTCAACGATCTCACCTTTGTCCATGAAGATCACCCGGTTCGCCACGGTCCGGGCAAAGCCCATTTCATGGGTCACACAGAGCATGGTCATGCCGTCTTCGGCCAGGCCGATCATGGTGTCGAGCACTTCCTTGACCATCTCCGGGTCGAGCGCCGAGGTTGGCTCATCGAACAACATGATCTTTGGCTTCATGCACAACGCCCGAGCAATCGCTACCCGCTGCTGCTGACCACCGGACAACTGCCCCGGATACTTGTTGGCTTGCTCGGGAATCCGCACCCGCTCCAGATAGTGCATGGCGATTTCCTCGGCCTTGCGCTTGGGCATCTTGCGTACCCACATCGGTGCCAGGGTGCAGTTCTGCAAAATGGTCAGGTGCGGAAACAGGTTGAAGTGCTGGAACACCATGCCCACTTCACGGCGAATCGCCTCGATCTGCTTGAGGTCGTTGGTCAACTCGACGCCATCGACCACGATGCGGCCTTGCTGGTGCTCTTCAAGACGGTTGAGGCAGCGGATGGTCGTCGACTTGCCCGAGCCCGAAGGCCCGCACAGGACGATACGCTCCCCCTGACGCACATTGAGGTTGATGTCCTTGAGCACGTGGAACTGACCGTACCACTTGTTCACGCCCTGCATCTGAATAATGCCTTCAGGGCTCACAGGCTGTTTGATCGCTTCACTCATGGGAACACTCCTAACGCTTGTGGCCTGTGTCCAGCTTACGCTCCAGATGCATGGAGTAGCGGGACATACCGAAACAGAAAATCCAGAACACCAGGGCGGCGAAGACGTAGCCTTCAGTCGCCATACCCAGCCATTTGGGGTCGGCCGCTGCCTGCTTGACACTGTTGAGCAGGTCGAACAGGCCAATGATGATGACCAGGCTGGTGTCCTTGAACAGGGCAATGAAGGTGTTGACGATGCCGGGAATCACCAGTTTCAGGGCTTGCGGCAGGATCACCAGGCCCATCGCCCGCCAGTAACCCAGGCCCATCGCGGCAGCCGCCTCGTATTGGCCTTTGGGAATGGCCTGCAAGCCACCGCGCACCACCTCGGCGATGTAGGCCGACTGGAACAGGATCACCCCGATCATCGCTCGCAGCAGCTTGTCGAAGCTCATGCCTTCAGGCAGGAACAGCGGCAGCATTACCGACGACATGAACAGCACCGTGATCAACGGCACACCACGCCAGAACTCGATGAACGTGACGCACACCACGCGCACTGCAGGCATTCTCGAGCGCCGCCCCAGTGCCAGCAGAATGCCCAGCGGCAACGCACCGACGATACCGACCGTGGCAATCACCAGGGTCAGCATCAAGCCACCCCATTGGCTGGTGGCCACCGCAACCAGCCCCAGGTACCCACCGTGCAGCAGGGTGTAGGCCAGGACGGGGTACAGCACCAGAAACGCCAGGCCGTAGACAACCTTGTGCGGGACGCGGGCGATGAACAGGGGTGCTGCGCCGATCACGGCCAGCCACACCGTCAGGTCGACCCGCCAGCGCAGTTCACTGGGGTAGTAGCCGTACATGAACTGCCCGAAGCGCTGCTGGATAAACACCCAACAAGCGCCCTCCTTGGTGCAGTCGGCCTGAGTGGTTCCCACCCAGTTGGCATCGATGAATGCCCACTGCAACAGGGGCGGTACGATCAGCCAGACCAAATACACCGCAAACAACGTCAACAGGGTGTTGAGCCAGCTGGAGAACAGGTTGTTGCGCATCCATGCGAGGGCACCGACGGCTTTCACCGGCGGCGGCATATCAGGTTTGAAAACATGGGTACTCATGCGCGTATCCTCACCGCTCGATCAGCGCAATGCGCTTGTTGTACCAGTTCATCAGCAGGGAAATGCTGATGCTGATGGCCAGGTAGACACTCATGGTGATGGCGATCACTTCGATAGCCTGGCCGGTCTGGTTGAGCACGGTTCCGGCGAACAGCGAAACCATTTCCGGATAGCCGATACCCGCCGCCAGCGAGGAGTTCTTCGCCAGGTTCAGGTATTGGCTGGTCAAGGGTGGAATGATCACTCGCAGCGCCTGGGGAATGATGACCTTGCGCAGGGTTGGCCCTTCACGCAGGCCCAACGAACGCGCCGCCTCGGTCTGGCCATGGCTGACCGAGCGAATCCCGGAACGAACGATCTCGGCAATGAACGCTGCCGTATAGATCGTCAATGCCAGGGTCAGCGCCAGCAGTTCGGGAATCAGTACCCAGCCGCCCACAAAGTTGAAGCCCTTGAGCTGCGGCACTTCCCAGTGCAGTGGGGTGCCTATGAGCAACGCACACAGCCCGGGAATGGCCAAAAGCAGCGCCAGGCCGACCCAGAACTTATGGAACGGCTCACCGGTTTCCTCAAAGCGCTTGTTGGCCACACGGACCATGAGCACGATGGCAATCACGGCTACCACGAGACTGCCGACGAACGGCCAGAAGCCCTCCGCCAGCGAAGCACCCGGCATGTTCAAGCCACGGTTGCTGATAAAGAACGTATCGCCAAAATTGATGCTGCCGCGCGGCCCCGGCAGGGTCAAAAATACTGCGAAGTACCAGAACAGGATCTGCAGCAGCGGCGGAATGTTACGAAAAGTCTCGACATACACCGTGGCCAGCTTGCTGATCATCCAGTTCGGCGATAACCGGGCCACACCGACGATGAAACCCAGCACGGTCGCCAGGATAATGCCGATGAAGGTCACCAGCAGCGTGTTGAGCAAACCGATGACAAATACCCGGGCATAACTGTCGGACTCGGTGTAAGGAATCAAATGCTGAGCGATCCCGAAACCGGCACTGCGCTCAAGGAAATCAAAACCCGAGGTAATGCCTCGGTGCTGCAGGTTGGTTTGGGTATTGTGAAACAGGTACCAGCCCAGCCCTACCACCGCGACCACGGTGATGATCTGGAACAGCCACGCACGCACACGTGGATCGCTAAGGGAAACCCCTTTGGGTGCGCCGATTTTATTTTGCATGAAATGCCCCGAAGAGAAGGAACGAAACGGCCTGCAGCAGCTCGCTGCCGCAGGCCGTACCCATCAGCGCACTGGTGGCGCGTACTGGATGCCGCCGTTGTTCCAGAGGGCATTCAGACCACGGTCGATCTTCAGATCGGTGCTTGCGCCAAGGTTCTTCTCGAACACTTCGCCGTAGTTACCGACTTGCTTGACGATCTGTACGACCCAGTCCTTGGGCAGCTTGAGGTCTTTGCCATATTCGCCATCAGCACCGAGCAGGCGGGCGACGTCCGGGTTCTTGGTCGATTTCGCTTCAGCCTCGACATTCTTCGAGGTGATACCTGCCTCTTCGGCATTGATCATCGCGAACAGGGTCCACTTGACGATGCTGAACCACTCTTCATCGCCCTTACGCACGACAGGGCCCAGTGGCTCCTTGGAGATGGTTTCCGGCAACACGACATAATCGTTTGGCGACCCCAGTTTGGAGCGTTGTGCGTAGAGCTGCGACTTGTCGGAGGTCAGTACATCGCAACGACCGGACTCCAGCGATTTGGCGCTTTCATCGGAGGTGTCGAAGGTGATCGGGGTGTACTTCAGGCCATTGGCGCGGAAGTAGTCGGAGACGTTGAGTTCAGTGGTGGTACCGGCCTGGATGCAGATGGTTGCGCCATCCAGTTCCTTGGCACTGGAAACGCCAAGCTTCTTGTTCACCAGGAAACCTACGCCGTCGTAGTACGTGACGCCCGCGAACACCAGGCCCATGCCGGCATCGCGCGAACTGGTCCAGGTAGTGTTACGCGATAGCACATCCACTTCACCGGACTGCAACGCCGTGAAACGCTCCTTGGCGTTCAGTTGGCTGAACTTGACCTTGTTTGCATCACCGAAGACGGCGGCAGCCACGGCGCGGCAGACGTCAGCATCGATACCCACGATCTTGCCCTTGGCATCCGGCACCGAGAAGCCCGGCAAGCCGTCACTCACGCCACACTGGACGAAACCCTTTTTCTGAACCGCTTCGAGGGTTGCACCGGCCTGCGCGAAAGCACTGATACCCAGTGCGGCGGCAGCGGTAACGACTGCCAGAGTGGATTTCAACATCTTCATTAAAACCTCCAGATTGCTCTTGTTGTGTTCGAGCCGATTGCACCGCACCCTTATGAGGCGCATCCGACCCGCGCTGGCTTGCTTTTGGGTCAATGGCGCAATAACGCTGTTCTGTGACAGCCTTTAATAGCGAAATGGTGTTACCGTCGAAACGCCACGCGTCACGTCGCAAGGTTCGTAGCAAAGCGCGTACCACACTGAGCCGCTTAAGCGATTCAGTGTGCGCCAACAGGTAAACTTGTCGCCTTTCGACAAGTTTTTCCCGGACCGAACCGACACGCCTTCTTTTCATGCACTTAATAAGAGCGTGCGCACATTTTCGGAGCAGTCATGACCACCCCGTTGATACTTGAGCCGCAAAAGACCCCCGATGCCTGTGTGATCTGGTTGCACGGTTTGGGGGCAGATCGTTACGACTTCCTGCCGGTCGCCGAAGCCTTGCAGGAACAGTTGTTGAGTACCCGCTTCGTAATGCCCCAGGCACCCACCCGCCCGGTGACCATCAACGGCAGCTATGAAATGCCCAGTTGGTACGACATCACGGCCATGAGCCCGGCCCGTTCGATTGATCGCAAGCAGTTGGAAGACTCAGCCGACCAGGTCATTGCATTGATCGAGGCCGAGCGCGCCAAAGGGATCGATCCAACGCGGATTTTTCTTGCCGGCTTTTCACAAGGTGGTGCGGTCGTGCTGCACACGGCGTATGTAAAGTGGCAAGGCACCCTGGGCGGTGTCCTGGCCCTGTCAACCTACGCACCGACCTTCAGCGCCGAACGCGAGCTAAGCGCCAGCCAGCAACGCACCCCGGCCTTGTGCCTGCATGGCCAGTACGACACTGTGGTACAGAACGCCATGGGCCGTACCGCCTACGAACACCTCAAACATTGGGGGGTTAATGTCAGCTGGCAGGAATACCCGATGGAGCACGAAGTGCTGCCCGAGGAAATCCGCGATATCGGTACCTGGCTGACCCAGCGTCTGAGCTGAAGCGCGACTTCCGTGTAGCCGTCAGCGCAATCCACTACGCCGCGCCCGAATCTTGCATTACACTGGCCGGCGTACATTCCTTAACCAATTGACGAGATGACCGTGCTCAAAGCACTCAAGAAGATGTTCGGCAAAGGCGAGGCTGAGCAACTCGCTGCCGAAACCGCTGCCCCCGTGGTGCAGCCACCTGCACAACCCAAGCCCTCTGCACCAGCAGCCCAGCCACAGGCTCAAGCGCCCGTCGCGGCAAAGGCTGAGAAACCGGCAGAACCCAAGCCGCGCCGTGAGCGCAAGCCAAAACCCGCGGCATCCAGTTGGAAACTGGAAGACTTCATGGTTGAGCCACAGGAAGGCAAGACCCGTTTCCACGACTTCAAGCTTTCGCCAGAGCTGATGCACGCCATCCATGACCTGGGCTTCCCCTACTGCACGCCGATTCAGGCTCAGGTACTGGGCTATACCCTGCGTGGCCAGGACGCTATCGGCCGCGCTCAGACCGGCACAGGCAAGACCGCCGCGTTCCTGATTTCGATCATTACCCAACTGCAGCAGACTCCGGCCCCCAAAGAGCGCTACATGGGTGAGCCACGGGCACTGATCATCGCCCCGACCCGTGAACTGGTCGTCCAGATCGCCAAGGACGCCGCCGCACTCACCAAGTACACCGGCCTGAACGTAATGACCTTCGTTGGCGGCATGGACTTCGACAAACAACTCAAACAGCTTGAAGCCCGCCACTGCGACATCCTGGTTGCCACACCGGGCCGCTTGCTGGACTTCAACCAGCGCGGCGAAGTGCACCTGGACATGGTCGAGGTGATGGTGCTGGACGAAGCCGACCGCATGCTCGACATGGGCTTTATCCCCCAGGTACGGCAGATCATTCGCCAGACACCACCGAAAAGCGAACGCCAGACCCTGCTGTTCTCGGCCACCTTCACCGAAGACGTGATGAACCTGGCCAAGCAGTGGACCACGACCCCGGCCATCGTCGAGATCGAGCCGGAAAACGTCGCCAGCGAGACCGTCGAGCAGCACGTTTATGCCGTGGCCGGCAGCGACAAATACAAGTTGCTGTACAACCTGATCACCCGCAACAAATGGGAACGGGTCATCGTCTTCGCCAACCGCAAGGACGAAGTGCGCCGTATCGAAGAGCGCCTGGTACGCGACGGTGTCAACGCCGCCCAGCTGTCCGGCGATGTGCCGCAGCACAAGCGTATCCGCACGCTGGAAAACTTCCGTGAAGGCCGTATCACCGTACTGGTGGCCACCGACGTGGCCGGTCGCGGTATTCATATCGACGGCATCAGCCATGTGATCAACTTCACCCTGCCAGAAGACCCGGACGATTACGTTCACCGTATCGGTCGTACCGGTCGTGCCGGCACCAGCGGCGTATCGATCAGCTTCGCCGGTGAAGATGACTCTTACCAGCTACCCGCCATCGAAACACTGCTGGGTCGCAAGATCAGCTGCGAGATGCCGCCGGCCGAGTTGCTCGACGCCGTGCCCCGCAAGCCTCACTGATCGGCTGTACTGCAACACCGAAAACGCTGCCTGCTGCCAGGCGGCGTTTTTTTATGGCCGCGATATTGCCCGCAAGAACAAAAAGTCCATAATAGACAAAATAGTTTATTTGGAGCACTGCATGTCCGCGCCCCTCGTCATTGATCAACAGCACGCACGCCAACTGCTCAGCCAGCTGGATGTCCCGCAGATCCTGCGCAAACTGTTTCGCGATCTGGCCGCCGGGCAAGCTGTGCAGCCGCCGCAGCAGCTCGTCGAGTTCCCAGGTGGTGCCGGCGATTTCATCAACTACGGCGGCGTACTGGCTGAAGACGGTGTCTACGGGGTCAAGACATCGCCCTACATCGTCCGTGACACGGGCCCGCTGGTTACCGCCTGGACACTGCTGATGTCCATGGAAAGCGGCCAGCCACTGCTGCTTTGCGACGCTGGCGAACTGACCACAGCGCGCACCGCCGCGACCACCGCCGTGGCCGTCGATGCACTGGCCGCAAGCGGTGCCCGCCGCCTGACCCTGATCGGCAGCGGCCCCATCGCCCGGGCGCACCTGCGCTACACCCGCGACCTGCGCGACTGGCAGGACATCCGCCTCTACTCGCCGCGCCTGCATCAGCAGAGCGCCGAACAACGTCGTGCACTGAGTGACCTCGATCCACGCCTGACCTTTGCCGATACCCTTGAACAAGCGGTACAAGACGCCGACGTCATCATGCTCTGTACGTCTTCGGCCAGCCCGGTCATCGACCCGCGTCAATTGAGCAAGCCTGCCCTGATCACCTCGATCAGCACCAACGCCGTGCGCGCTCATGAAGTGCCGCCAGAAACCCTCGCGAACATGGACGTCTACTGCGACTACCGCCTGACCACGCCAGGGTCGGCCGGGGAAATGCGCATCGCCAGCGAACAGCATGGCTGGCACGCCGACGCGATCATCGGCGACCTGGCACAACTGCTGAGCGATCAGGCGCCGCGCCCTGACTACCAGCGCCATGCGTTCTTCCGCTCCATCGGCCTGGGCCTTGAAGACATTGCCTTGGCCAATGCGCTCTATCGACTGCAGCGCGCCGACTGACGGCGACCGGAGACGTCCATGCAACCAGCAGATTTCATCATTATTGGCGCCGGCATTGCCGGCGCCTCCACCGGCTACTGGCTCGCCGGCCATGGCAAGGTCGTGCTGCTCGAACGCGAGTCGCAGCCGGGCTATCACTCCACCGGCCGCTCGGCGGCGCTCTACACGGCCGCCTATGGCACGCCACAAGTACGCGCCCTGACGCTTGCCAGCCGGGCATTTTTCGATGCCCCGCCAGCGGGGTTTGCCGAGCATCCGCTACTGACCCCGCGCGGGGAAATGACCGTCGACTTCACCGGTGATGCCGAAGAGCTGCAACGCCAGTACGACAGCGCCAAAGCCTGCGTGCCCGAGGTGCAGTTACTCAGTGCCGAGCAGGCCTGCGAGCGGCTCCCGGTACTGCGCCGCGATAAGGTGCACGGCGCGCTCTACGACCCAAGCGCCAGCGATATCGACACCGACGCCCTGCATCAGGGTTACCTGCGTGGCATTCGCCGCCAACAGGGCGAAGTGCATAGCGACTGTGAAGTTCAGCGCATAGAACGCAGCGCCGACGGCCTGTGGCAGGTCCACACCAGTCGTGGCAGTTTCAGCGCCCCGGTGTTGATCAACGCGGCAGGCGCCTGGGCGGACCAGATCGGCGAACTGGCGGGCGCACGGCCGCTGGGCCTGCAACCCAAACGCCGCGCCGCCTTCATCTTCGCCGCCCCGGAAGGCGTGGACAGCCATGACTGGCCAATGCTGGTCAGCCTCGACGAATCCTTCTACATGAAGCCCGACGCCGGCATGCTGCTGGGCTCGCCCGCCAACGCTGACCCGGTGGCACCACACGATGTGCAGCCGGAAGAGCTGGACATCGCCATGGGCATTTACCAGATCGAAGAAGCCACCACCCTGAGCATTCGCCGCCCTACCCGCACCTGGGCCGGGCTGCGCAGCTTCGTGGCCGACGGCGACCTGATCGCCGGCTTCGACCCTCAAGTACCCGGCCTGTTCTGGGTCGCGGCACAAGGCGGCTATGGCATACAGACCTCGCCCGCCATGGGCCAGGCCAGTGCCGCACTGGTGCGCGGCGAAGCATTGCCCGAGCCACTCAAGAGCTTTGGCCTGACGGCCGCCATGCTCTCGCCTGAGCGCTTGGTTGCAGCCCAAGGGTGACGCGCCACTGCGTTTGCGGCACACTCCCAGCGCCCTTTAGCCAAGGGCGCTGACAACCGCTGGAGCCCGCCTCAATGTCGACACCTCGCCCCGACCCGGCCCTGGACAACTTCCGGGCGATCGCCGATGCCATCGCCACGCTGTTCTTCCCGCATGCCGAAGTGGTCCTGCACGACCTGCGCAGCCAGAAGATCGACTACATCGCCAACAACCTCTCCAAGCGCGAGATCGGTGACGATGCGGCGCTGGAAGACATGTTCGAAGAAGGCACCGACGAAACCAATATCGGCCCTTACGAGAAACTCAACTGGGACGGGCAGAAGATTCGCTCGCTGAGCACGGTGCTGCGCGACGCCAACGGCAGCCCCTTGGCCGTGCTGTGCATCAACTTGAACATTTCCCTGTTCGAGAGCGTCAAGGCCGCCCTGGACCTGTTTCTCTCGCCCAGCAAGTTGATCCCGCAACCCGACGCATTGTTCCGCGATGACTGGCAGGAGCGTATCAATACCTTCCTGAACGGCTGGCTGCGCCAGCGCCAGCTCAGCCTGAACCTGCTGACCCGCGAGCATAAGCGTGAACTGGTGTTTGCCCTGCACGCTGAAGGCGCGTTTCGTGGCAAGAGTGCGGCCAACTATGTGGCCAATGTACTGAACATGGGGCGGGCGACGGTGTACAAACACCTGAAGGAACTCAAGGCCTGAACAGCATCAGGCCCTGAGTCAGGCGCAGATCAGTCGCCGTAGATATCCGACTTGAAGTACTTGGCCTGGATCTTCTGGTACTCGCCATTGCTGCGGATTTCATCGATGGCTTTGTTGAGCTCGCTGACCAGCTGCGTATTGCCCTTGCGCACGGCAATACCGGCACCTTCGCCAACGTACTTCGGATCTTTCAGCTCAGGCCCGACAAAGGCATAGCCCTCGCCCTTGGGCGTCAACAGAAAGCCTTGCTCCAGCGGGATGGTGTCCGCGAACACACCGTCCAGACGCCCGGAAACCAGGTCCATGAAAATCTCTTCGTTACTGGTGTAGCGAACAATTTCTACACCTTTTGGCGCCAGCACTTCAGAGACGTAACGGTCGGTGGTGGTCGCACGCTGCACGCCGATACGTTTGCCCTTGAGGCTCTGGTACTGGTCATCGACCTGAGTACCGGCCTTCATCGCCAGGCGCGCCGAGGTGAAGTAGTACTTGTGGGTGAAGTCCACGGAGCGCTTACGCTCTTCGGTGATGGTGATAGACGACAGCGCGGCGTCGATCTTGTTGACCTTCAGCGAGGGAATCAGCCCGTCGTACTCTTGCTCGGTCCATTGGCATTTGACCTGCATCTGCGCGCACAGGGCATTACCGATGTCATAGTCGAAACCGCTGATCTTGCCGTCCGGGGTCTTGAACGCAAACGGCGGGTAGGCGGCTTCGATACCGATACGCAAGGTTTTCTCGGCGGCGAACAGGTTGCTGCTGGCCAACAGGCTCAGGGCCAGACCGGCAATCAGGGTAGTGGTCTTCATGAGGGCTCTCTCGCTCATTATTGGAGGTGTGTTGCAAGACAGAGGAAAGTGACAAGCCTGAAATTATTTTGTACTTATAAATCCATACTGGACTTTTACGTACAGAATTTCAACACCTGGATGCGCGCGAGAGACCGAGGCGCAGCATCGCCAGCCACACTGGCGACCACAGCGTTTGTGTCGTTTAGCGACCGTCCTCCCAGCGCTGCGCCGCCGACTGGTCACTGACCCGTCCTTCGACCCAACGCGGCCCTTCGGCAGTGTTTTCCTTTTTCCAGAACGGTGCCCGGGTCTTGAGGTAGTCCATCACGAAGTTGCAGGCATCGAATGCCGCCTGACGATGAGCGCTGGCCACCCCGACGAAGACAATCGGCTCACCGGGCTCCAACGCCCCGATGCGATGCAGTACTTCAAGGCGCAACAACGGCCAGCGTGACTCCGCTTCGGCGATGATTTTGCCGAGCGCCTTTTCGGTCATGCCTGGATAGTGCTCCAGGAACATGCCCGCGACTTCACGCCCCTCGTTGAAGTCGCGCACGTACCCGACGAAACCGACCACGGCGCCGATCCCCACATTGGCCGCATGCAGGGCATTGAGTTCGGCACCCGGATCAAAAGCGCCCGCCTGCACCCGAATCGCCATGCTCAACCTCCGGTCACGGTTGGAAAAAACGCTACCTCATCGCCATCAGCCAAGGGCTCGCTGAGTGAACAGAGGTCCTGGTTACGTGCGCACATGATGTTCTGCTCGGCCAGTACCTCCCAGGCTCCGCCGCGCTGCAGCAGGTGCTGGCGCAGGGCATCGACCGTGGCAAACACGCCCTCGAGCGTTTCGCTCTCCAGCCCCAAGGCTTCCCGGTAACGGGCGAAATACTGCACGTTCAAGCTCATGCGTCACCTGCCTGGTAATCACCACTCTTGCCGCCGCGCTTCTCTAACAGGCGCACGCTGTCGATGGTCATGCCACGGTCGACGGCCTTGCACATGTCATAGATCGTCAACGCGGCCACACTGGCCGCGGTCAGGGCTTCCATCTCGACGCCGGTTTGCCCGGCCAACTTGCAGCGGGCCAGGATGTGCACCGTGTCGAGGCCTTCGGCACTGAGTTCGACCTTGACGCTGGTGAGCATCAACGGGTGGCACAACGGGATCAGGTCACTGGTTTTTTTCGCTGCCTGGATCCCGGCAATGCGGGCCACGGCAAACACATCCCCTTTGGGATGATCACCGTCGACAATCATCTGCAGGGTTTGCGGGAGCATGCGTACGCGCGCCTCAGCAACAGCTTCACGCGAGGTCACGGCCTTTTCGGTAACGTCGACCATATTGGCCCGACCTTGAGAATCGAGATGTGTCAGCACAGCCATACTCCTGATCAGCGGACCTTGATTGTAAACCTGCAGGTCAACTTTTCGCACGGGCCATGCGACAAAGTTCGGGCGGCACATGGCCGCCCGAACGAGACGTCACAGATGCGATTCGGCGTATTCGGCCAGAATCGAACGAGGCACCCCTTGCAGGGTGATATGCACACCGTTGGGGAAGTCCTTGAAGCGCTCGGTCAGGTAGGTCAGGCCCGAGCTGGTCGCGGACAGGTAAGGGGTATCGATCTGCGCCAGGTTGCCCAGGCAGATCACCTTGGAACCGGAACCGGCACGGGTGATGATGGTTTTCATCTGGTGCGGGGTCAGGTTCTGGCATTCGTCGATCAGGATCAGGCTTTGCTGGAAGCTGCGACCGCGAATGTAGTTAAGCGACTTGAACTGCAGCGGAACCCGCTCAAGGATGTATTCGACACTGCCATGGGTGCTCTCATCGTCCATGTGCAGCGCTTCGAGGTTGTCAGTGATGGCGCCCAGCCAAGGCTCCATTTTTTCCGCTTCGGTGCCTGGCAGGAAGCCGATCTCCTGGTCGAGCCCCTGCACACTGCGGGTAGCGATGATGCGCCGGTAACGCTTGCTGACCATGGTCTGCTCAATGGCTGCCGCCAAGGCCAGAATGGTCTTGCCGGAACCGGCAGCGCCCGTCAGGTTGACCAGGTGGATGTCCGGGTCAAGCAAGGCGAACAGCGCCAGGCCCTGATGAATGTCACGCGGCTTCAAACCCCAGGCTTCCTGATGCAGCAGCGGCTCCTGGTGCAAGTCGAGCAGCAGCAGTTCACTGTCCTTGATACCTTTGATCCAGCCGACAAAGCCCTGTTCGTCAATGATGAACTCGTTGATGTGAACAGCCGGCAGGTTGTCGATCAATTGCACACGGTGCCAGGTGCGCCCGCGCTCCTGACGGGTCTCGACCTTGCTGACCCGGTCCCAGAACGACCCCGTCACCGAGTGATAGCCCTTGGACAACAGGGAAACGTCGTCGACCAACTGATCGGTACTGTAGTCCTCGGCCGCGATTCCACAGGCACGGGCCTTGAGGCGCATGTTGATGTCTTTGGTCACCAGCACCACACTCAGTTCCTTGCGCCGGCTCCGCAGCTCAAGCAATTGGTTGATGATGATGTTGTCGTTCAAATGCTCAGGCAGTAGACGGTGCGGCTCAGTGCGCGGCGTCATCAAGATGGACAGGAAGCCTTTCGGGCCACTCTTGCCCCGCTGGATGGGTACGCCCTGCTCAACATCGGCAGGCGAGGCGTCGCCCAGGGTCTGATCGATCAAGCGGATGGCCTGACGACATTCTGCGGCTACGGAGTGCTTGCCGTCCTTGAGCTTGTCGAGCTCCTCAAGCACGGTCATCGGGATGGTGACGTGGTGCTCCTCGAAGTTCAGTAACGCGTTCGGATCGTGAATCAGAACATTGGTATCGAGCACGTAAAGGATTGGCAGGTTGGAAGAAGTGGTACGTCCTTGATCATCCATACTCGGTCACCTTTGTGGGAGCCTGACGACGCAATACCCAGACGGTGCTGCGCCGCGATGTGACCGCTGATGCTCCCCGGGGCCCGCGTCGTTACGGGTGGGCAGCTACAAACAAAGGATGGCGAGTAAGACGCCACCTGTGTTGCAGGGTTCGGCGGTCTGTCTTTGTAATACCGCAAAACCCATGACGGTAAAAAGCGTTTTTACGCATTCTTGAAGTTTATTTTTCAAGAGGACAAAAACCGCTTGGCGTAGCCCCCATGCACCGCTAAAGTCAAAAATCCAGTCGGCTCAACGGCTGCATGCAATGTGCGCCCACCCACGCCCCTCAACGGCCTGCCGCGAAGTCCTTACACCCCTCCCAACCGATCCCGCTCTGCGCCGTGTGTTGTAGCAGCCAGGTCAGTGACGCCTGCGCCTTGGGCTGGGTGTCATGGAACCGGATCAAGCCCTTGCGCCACAGCAACATCAGGCTCAGCACCCGCTGTGCCGACTGTTCGGCATCCAGTGCGCTCTGGTCCTGGGCATCGATATCCCACAACACCACCTGCATGTGCTGGCTGCTGAAAAACGCCTGCGCGTCGGCACGACGCTGACCATAGGGGGGGCGAAAGAGCGCAACATACTGCTCGGGCAGATCGCTACTGGCCCGTGCCTGACTGCGCAGAATAGAGTCCTGCCAGTCCAGCCAATGGCTGTGAGAACGGTACTGCCAGCCTTGAATGCCCACGCACTGCCCGCGGTAAAGCGCCTGCAACGCGGCGACGGAGGTCTTGTCACGGCGTTTCTGCACACTGTCGCCGAGCACAAAGAACGTCGCTGACAGCTTCTGCCGACGCAAATAATCTGTCAGCGCATCACTGGCACCACCGGCCAGCGTAGGGCCACCCTCGAAGGTCAGCAGGAACATCCGGTCGTTCAGCTCGTCACCGTTACGCTCCAGGCTGGAGAAACGCTCGATCTCGCTGCTGGTCTGCGGAAACAACGCAGCCTTGCGCAGCAGTTCATCCAGGTAGCGCTCATGGAAAATCCGGCTTGGCTCAACCCACGGGGCATAGAACGAGTCGGCGGCGACCTTGATCTGGCCGGCCTGGGCACGCAAATCCGCCAGGCTCTCAAGGGCATAACAGAACGAGGCGTCCTGCTCGCAGCTCTGTTGGGCCAGGTCATAGTTGCGCCACAACCGCTGCCACAGCCGCTCACGCAGGGCATTGACGGACAACAGGTTGATCTGCCGCAGGCCAAGACCCGCCGTAAGCTCAGCCTGATCCAGCGCCTCACTGTCATGCAGGGCTTTGGCGAACCCCAGAATCTCGGCACGCGAGGCGACATCGAACAGTGCCGGAGAATTGAGCTGTTCAGGCCAACTGCTGCGATCGTAGGTAGCAACCTCGGCAGCACCGGCGATGGCAGTCGACAGGCTCAACCATCCCGCCAGCAATAAAAGGGCAATGCGCAAGACAACACTCTCCGTTTTGATCGCCGGCACTATAACGCAGGGACTATCGTGCCCATAGCTGGAGATCGACCGCCCTGCCCCGTAGAATCCGCAGCACGATTGAAGGAGCCTATGACATGCTGACGGTGATTTCCCCCGCCAAGACCCTCGACTACGAAACCCCGCCGGTGACCCAGCGTTTCACACTGCCGCAGTACCTGGACGACTCACAGGTGCTGATTGCTCAGTTGCGGGACTTCACCCCGGCTCAAATCGCAGCGTTGATGCACCTGTCTGACAAACTGGCCGGGCTCAACGCCGCACGCTTCGGCAGCTGGACGCCCGATTTCACGCCGGCCAACGCCAAGCAGGCACTGTTGGCCTTCAAGGGCGATGTCTACACAGGCCTCGACGCCGAAAGCCTTGGCGAAGACGACTTCAGCTACGCACAGGACCACCTGCGCATGCTCTCGGGCCTGTATGGCCTGCTGCGCCCGCTCGACCTGATGCAGCCGTACCGGCTGGAGATGGGCACCAAGCTGGCCAACGCCCGCGGCAAGGACTTGTATGCCTTCTGGGGTACGCGCATCAGCGAATGGCTGAACCAGGCGCTGGCCGATCAAGGCGATGACCTGCTGCTCAACCTGGCCAGCAACGAGTATTTCAGCGCGGTCAAGCGCAGCGCGCTGAATGCCCGTGTGATCAACACCGAATTTCGCGACCAGAAAAACGGCCAGTACAAGATCATCAGTTTCTATGCCAAGAAAGCCCGTGGCCTGATGAGCCGCTTCGTCATCCAGGAACGCATCGACAATCCTGACCGGCTGAAACAGTTCGATGTCCAGGGCTACTACTACAGTGCCGAGCAGTCCAAGCCGGACAACCTGGTGTTCCTGCGCGATCATCCGGTCGACTGAAGGCAATCGCCGGTAAGCCGCCCGCTGCTTGGTCGAGTGCCATTTTATCGCTACGATGGTGATATCACGCACTCAAGGCAGCCCCCTATGCTTATCGGCGTCGTCCTGATCCTGTCCTGGCTGATCCTGCTGCTACGCTACCCAGCCAAGGCCCTGCCCATCTCCATGGCCGCAGTGTTCGGCCTCGGTCTGGTCGGCTTGTGGGTGCTCTGGCAGGACAACCGTGAGGCGGCTCAACTGGCACGCCTGGACATGCGCCTGAGCTACGCGCCCGAGCATTGCCCGGCCGACCGGCCGTTGCAGGTCAAACTGACCAATACCAACCCGCAACCCCTGGTGGAGCTGCGCTGGCGGATTGCCGCGTATGCCCCGGGCGATCAGGTCAATCTGGCGGAAAACACCTACTCGGCACCGCGTTATCGCGGCCCGGGTGACCTGCAGGCCGGCGCCAGTTGGGAGGCCTGCTTGCCATTACCGCCGCTGCGCTCTGGCTATCGCCCGCAAACGCTGGAGTTTCGCGCCGAACACCTGCAGGGCCGCTTCGCGGATTGAGCCCTGGGGTACGCCTGCCCCCTGCTTGATGACGTATGATCCGAGGCTCATCTACCGCCAAGGATCGTCCTATGCCCACCGTTCTGATCACCGGATGCTCCAGCGGCATTGGTCTCGCCTTGGCCGAAGCGTTCCAGTCAGCAGGCTTCGAGGTCTGGGCCAGTGCGCGCAAACCCGAGGATGTCGCCCGCCTGCAGGCCATCGGGCTTACGGCACGGCAACTGGATGTCAATGATGAAGCCGGCCTTGCAACACTGGCGGCAGAGCTGGAGCAGCGCGGCAACGGCCTCGACGTGTTGATCAACAACGCCGGATACGGTGCCATGGGGCCGCTGCTCGACGGCGGCGTCGAGGCGATACGTCGCCAGTTTGAAACCAACGTATTCGCCTTGGTCGGCGTAACCCGCGCCTTGTTTCCGGCACTGCGACGAGCACGTGGCCTGGTGGTGAACATTGGCAGCGTCTCGGGCGTGCTGGTTACGCCGTTCGCCGGCGCCTACTGCGCCTCCAAAGCGGCCGTGCATGCCTTGAGCGACGCCCTGCGCCTGGAGCTGGCGCCCTTCGGTATACGGGTGATGGAAGTGCAGCCTGGTGCAATTGCTTCCAGCTTTGCCAGCAATGCCGGGCGCGAAGCCGAACAGTTGTTGCACGAAGAATCGCCGTGGTGGCCGCTGCGCGAAGGCATTCGCGCCCGCGCCCGTGCCTCGCAGGACAAACCGACCCCCACCAGTGAGTTTGCCCAAGGCCTGCTGAAGGCAGTGCAGCAAGCAAAGCCCGCACCTCTGGTGCGCCTGGGCAATGGCAGCCGCGCACTCCCCCTGCTACAGGCATTGCTACCCCATGGGCTGCAGCAGTGGGTGCTGAAAAAACGCTTTGGTCTCAACCGCAGCCTCTGAACCCGTCAGGGCATTCGGCGCGCGACCAGCGCAGGTCATTGCGCCTCGGATTTACCCTGTTTGACCACCACCGTGCAGGTGGTACCCGCCGCCAGCAGGAAGCCTTCCGGTACTTCGTCGATGTGGATACGTACCGGTACCCGTTGAGCCAGGCGAACCCAGTTGAACGTCGGGTTGACGTCGGCGATCAACTCGCGGCTTTCCGGGTTGTCACGGTCGTAGATACCCCGCGAAATACTCTCCACATGCCCCTTGAGCACTTCACCACTCATCATCTGCAAGTCGGCCTGGTCACCGACACGCACATGCGGCAACTTGGTTTCCTCGAAGAAGCCGTAGACCCAGAAGGAGTTCTTGTCGACCACGGCCATTTTCGCCTCACCGGTACGCGCATAGTCGCCGCGATGAACGTTGAGGTTGGTGACGTAACCGTCGACAGTGGCCAGGATCCGCGTGCGCTTGAGGTTCAGCTCGGCGGCCGCCAGTTGCGCCTGGGCATGCTGGTAATCAGCCATGGCCGAGTTGGCGATGTTGCTGGCGTCATCACGGTTTTCCTTGGAGATCACCAGGTTGTCCATGTCGGCCCGGCGGCTGGCATTGACCTTGCGCATCTCCCAGGTGGCCTTGCGCGAAGCGACGAGCGCTTGGGCCTGCTTGACTGCCAACTCGTAGTGCTCAGGGTCGATCTGCATCAACAGATCGCCCTTCTTTACCAGTTGGTTGTCACGCACCGGCACATCGACCACATAACCGGGTACGTCGGCGGCAACGTTGATGATGTCGGCACGCACCCGGCCATCGCGGGTCCAGGGCGTGTTCATGTACTGGACCCAGAGCTGCCGGCCGATCACCACGGCGGCGGCCAGTACAAGCAGGGTGGCGATCAGGCTGAAAAACTTTTTCATCAACAAGGTCTCAACGGTAGACAGTCAGCGCCATGGCGCCAAAAAGGCAGATGAACAGGCACAAGCGCAGCAACGCCGGGTGCCAGAAAAAGCGGTAGCCGTCGTAGCCGGCGATAAAGCGATCCAAGCCCCACGCCAGCAGGGCAGCGATCAGGAACATCAAGGTCATGGTGGGCATGTAAATGCCATGGAAGGCAATTTCACGGGGCATCGGGCAGTCCTTTCACCGGAGCCAGTTCGGCCAGCGGCGATTGCGGGTCAAGCAGGGAAGTACGGATGAAGTGCAGGTAACTCTGCACCCGGCGCAAGGCCGACGTGTCGAAGTGCCGGGCAAACGGCTCATCGGTTGCCTGGACGCGGCTGATGGCATGGTCCACCGCCACCAGTGCACGCTCATGGTTGCTCGCCGAAGGCTGCAGGAACAATCGCGCCAGCGCCCGGCCCATCACCCTGATCGCCTGGCGCCAGGGTTGCGACTCGGCATAACACGGATGCACCGGCAGAACGGCCTGCTCCTTGCGCAACTCGATGATCGAATGACCCACCTCCAGCACCACGAACATCCAGCGCAGCAGCGAGCTCTGCACCAGTGGCTTGCCGGCCGCCAGACCGTAGGCCTGGTGCAGCAGGTCACGGGTACGGCTCTCGAACGCCGAGCCCAGGCCGCGCAGGCGCCCGGTAATCGCAAACAGCACCTGGCCACGCAGGTCCTGCTCCAGTCGGCTCCACAACCAGCGGCTGTTCGGCGGCAGGATGATCGCCCCGGCCGCGGCGCAGACCAACATGCCGATCACCATGGCGATGTAGTCGTTGATGAAGTTGTAGGGGTTGTAGACCGTCATGTTGTCCGGTACTGAACCGGTGGAAAAGAAGATCAACAGGCCCACCCCGACCCCGAAATAGGCCGGGCGTGACGAGAGGAACGCGCCGAGGATGTAAACCGGTGCCAGTACCATGCAGAGCAACGGGAAACCATCAATCCAGGGGTACACGAAGAACATTTCGAAGAAGCCGATCAAGGCTCCCAGCAAGGTGCCGCATGCCATCTGGAACGACATCCGCTTGGGGTTCGGCGTGGCTGCCGACAGGCCCACGGTAGCCGCCGCGATCAGGGTCATCATTGCCCCGCTGGGCCAGGCCGTGATGATCCAGTAGCTGCCCAGCACCAGCAGGATGAACGAAGCACGTACGCCTGCAGCAAGCGAGACCAGCCAGTTGGTCTGGGCCACATACGGCTCATCCCACTGCTCACGTGCATGGCTGTGATCAGCCAAGGACGCGTGGGTCAGGGCATAGCTGTGCATATCGTCGACGAAGCGATAGAGCAGTTCGTAGGCGGTGTGGAAGTCGAGCAGGTCGGCGTCGCTTGGCGAGCTCTCGACAAAGGCTGCGCGCAAGCTGCGCACCCGCTCCGGCAAACCCTCCTTGTAGATCGCCAGTTGCTGGGCCAGGCGCGCCGCGTCGGCGTCGGTCAGGCCGCGCCCGGCGTAACCGTCGAGCAGTTCGGCGAGCGCGTTCAGGCCGGGTTCGATGGCCGTGACGATCTGCAATGGCCCGCGCAGACGCAAGCGCTCAAGCAACTGGTGCAGGGCGTTGAAACGCGTGGTGATGGCCATGAACTCACTGTTCAAGCGGCCCAGGCGACCACTGCGCCGGCGCATGTGCGGGTCTTCAAAAGCGGTGACGCTACGCAGGCTTTCCAGGCCCACCGCTTCGGCGATGAAACGCACGTTGCTGCTCTCGAAACGCTCGCGCTGGCTTTCGCCACGCAAACCTTCGGCAACGAACCCGGCAAACACCCCAAAACGCTGGTACAGGGCGTTGCGCATCGAGGCACTGGCCGATTGCGGCAGGATCGCCGCACTGACCAGAGTCGACACCAGAATACCCAAGGAAATTTCCAGCACCCGCCACACCGCCGCCATGAAAGCGCCGTCGGGGTTGGCCAGTGCCGGCAGGCCAACCATCGCAGCGGTGTAACCGGCCAGCACAAAACCATAAGAACGGAAGGTCCGATAACGCATGGCACCCGCCGAGCAGATACCCACCCACACGGCCAGGCTCGGCAGAAACAGCTCGGTGTTCTGCGGGAAGATGGCAATCAACGCCACCATCATCGACGATCCGGCCAACGTGCCCAGGAAGCGATAAAAACTCTTGGCAAACACATGGCCGCTCTGCGGCTGCATGACGATGAACACCGTGATCATCGCCGTACGCGGCTGCGGCAGCTCCAGGCGCATGGCCAGCCACAGGGTGAGGAACGCAGCGCACAGGACCTTGAAGATGTAGACCCAGGTTACCCCGTCGCTACGCGCCCATTCAAAGAACCCACGGCGCCACTCCAGCGACGCCAGCCAGCGAAACGGAAAGGTCACGGCATTCATTCGGCGTGGCTCGGTTTGTCGAAGATCGCCAAGGTTTTAGGGGTCTTCGGTGCGGCCTGGCGGTCTTCGTCCGGTACGTCGTTACCCGCTCCCAGACCACCACCCAGTGCCGTCACCAGCTCGGCATGGGCCATCAGGCGCGCCGCCTGGACCTGCTGCTGGATCTGCTGCTGGCGGAACAGCAGAGTTTGCGCGTTCAGCACATTGAGGTAGTCGGTCAGGCCACGCTGGAACGCCACCATGGCGATGTCGTAGGTCTTCTGCGCCGAGGCCACCGACTCTGCGGCAAAATGCTGCTGCTCGTTCATCGACTCGCGGCGAATCAACTGATCAGAGATCCCCTTGAGCGCTTCGACCACGGTCTGGTTGTAACGGGCCACCGCGATGTCGTAACCCGCCGAAGCCACACCCAGTTGCGAACGCAGACGGCCACCATCAAACACCGGCAGGCTGATGGCCGGCCCGATGTTGTAGTTGAATTTCTTCCCGGTAAGGAACTCCATGGCCCCGCCACCGGTAGCCATGTAACCCAGGCTGCCGACCAGGTCGACGTTAGGGAAGAAACCGGCATGGGCGACATCAATGCCACGGGCCTGTGCGGCGACCTGCCAGCGGCTGGCAACCACGTCCGGACGCTGACCAACCAGCTCCGCCGGCAAGGCCGATGGCAGCTTGAGTGCAGCATTGAGCGACAAGGTAGGACGCTGCAGTTGTGCGCCCTCGCCCGGCCCTTTGCCTGCCAGCGCGGCCAACTGGTTACGCGCCAGGGCAATTTCTTCATGCAGCGCGTCCAACTGACGGTGGGTTTCCGGCAGTGGCGTCTGCGCCTGGCTGACTTCGAAGTGAGTGCCGATGCCACCGGCCAACCGTCGTTCGGCCAGGGCCAGGATCTGCTCCTGCTGTTCCAGGGTGGCCTTGACGATGTCGTACTGGGCGAAGTACAGCGACAACTGGATGTACACCCGCACAATGTTGTTCTGCAGCTCAAGCTGGGCCTGGCGGGCCTGCGCAGCACTCATGTGGGCCATGTCCACGGCCTGCTCGCTGGCATTGCGCTCGCGGCCCCAGAGGTCCAGCGCGTAGCTGAAGCCCAACGCCGCGTTGTTGTCCCAGGTGTTGCTGCCCGACAAGGCGCCAGGGCCATAGAACTGGTCTTCCGGCCAGTTATGACGCTTGATCGTCGAGACCCCGTTGACCTGCAGTTTCTCGGCCGACTCGATGATACCCGCCATGGACTTGGCTTCACGGACACGTGCAGCCGCCATGGCCATGGTAGGGCTGTCCTTGACGGCCAGGGCGATCCAGCGGTCGAGCTGCGGGTCACCATAGGCATGCCACCATTGCTGGTCGGGCCAATGGGCATCGCGAGCGGCCTCGCGGATCGCCTCGTCGGTGGTCAGGGTATTGGCTTGCAGCGTCTTGCTTTCCGGGGCAATGCCCCAGGTTCCGATACAGCCGCTCAAGGTCAAGCTAAAGGCACAGACACTGAGCGCATTCAACGCTCTGATGATGCGACGCGGCACAGCTGCGAATTCCCGACATAGAAGGTGGATGACGCTTGGAGAACGCAATTCTAGGGGGCGACAGCACTGGCGATAAGCGTGTATTACTGCGAATCTTTGTTACGAAAACGGTGATAATCCGGCTTTAGTCTGAAGACCAACACTGTAACTTCGTGTCACAATTTGTCGTCTACTTTGAGAGCGACCCATGGACACCCTGCAAAATATGCGTGCATTCAGTTGTGTGGCCCAGGTTGGCAGTTTTACTGCCGCTGCCGTTCAACTGGATACGACCACCGCGAACGTCTCGCGGGCGGTTTCCAACCTAGAAGCGCACCTGCAAACACGTCTTCTCAACCGCACCACCCGGCGAATCGCCCTGACCGAAGCCGGCAAGCGCTACCTGATGCGCTGCGAGCAGATCCTCACTTATGTCGAGGAAGCCGAAGCCGAGGCCAGCGATGCCCACTCTCGACCGGCTGGCCAGTTGAAAGTGCACTCGATGACAGGCGTAGGGCAGCACTTCGTCATTGATGCCATCTCCCGCTACCGCGAGACCCACCCGGACGTCACCTTTGACCTGACGATGGCCAACCGCGTGCCGGACCTGCTGGATGAAGGCTATGACGTGTCCATCGTACTGGCCAGCGAGCTGCCGGACTCAGGCTTTGTCTCGCAGCGTCTGGGGATTACCTACAGCATTTGCTGTGCCTCGCCGGACTACGTGAAACGCAAAGGTGGCGCGCAAAAGCCCTCCGACCTGCTCGGTCACTCTTGCCTGCGCATGGTCAGCCCGGTGATTCCACTGGAAAAGTGGCTGTTCGACGGCCCTGAAGGCCAGGAAGTGGTCAACATCACCCAGGCGCCATTCCAGGTAAACTCGGCCGACGCCATGAAGACCGCCATCCGCAGCGGCATGGGCATTGGTGTGCTGCCGATTTACTCGGCAATCGACGGCCTGCGTGATGGCTCGCTGGTACGGGTGATGCCTGACTACCGTCTGCAGGAGCTGAACCTGTACGCGATCTACCCGTCGCGCCAGTACCTGGATGCCAAGATCAAGACCTGGGTCGAGTACCTGCGCAGCTCGCTGCCGGAAATCCTCGCGGCCCACGAAGCCGACCTGAAGACCCACCAGCTGCGCATCGCGACGTAAAACCTGCTGCACGATCGGGGTCGAGAATGATAGCGTGCTACCCAATAGCCGCTTCATTCTTGACCGCCAGCAGAGATTTCACCGATGAAAAAGACTGTCCTTGCCTTCAGCCGCATCACCCCGCCGATGGTCGAGCGCCTGCAGCAGACGTTCAACGTGATTGTGCCGAACCCCAAGCTCGGCGATATCAGCGCACAGTTCAACGAAGCACTGCCCGAGGCCCACGGTCTGATCGGCGCCGGGCGCAAGCTGGGCGAGGCACAACTGGCAACCGCAGCCAAGCTTGAGGTGGTCTCCAGTGTTTCGGTAGGTTATGACAACTATGACCTGGCCTACTTCAACCAACGCGGCATCGCCCTGACCAACACCCCCGATGTGCTGACCGAGAGCACCGCTGACCTGGGCTTTGCCCTGATCATGGGGGCTGCCCGCCGGGTGGCCGAACTGGACGCCTGGACCAAGGCCGGGCAATGGCAGGCCACCGTGGGCCCGGCGCACTTTGGCAGCGATGTCTTCGGCAAAACCCTCGGTATCGTCGGCATGGGCAACATTGGTGCCGCCATCGCCCGCCGTGGCCGCCTGGGCTTCAACATGCCCGTGCTGTACAGCGGCAACAGCCGCAAACCGGCACTGGAGCAGGAACTCGACGCACAATACTGCAGCCTGGAACACCTGCTGGCCGAAGCCGACTTCGTCTGCCTGGTCGTACCGCTCACAACCCAGACCCAGCACCTGATCGGCCAGCGTGAGCTGCAACTGATGAAGCCCAGTGCCTTCCTGATCAACGTCTCCCGTGGCCCCGTGGTAGACGAAGCGGCACTGGTTCAAGCCCTGCAGAACGGCACCATTCGCGGCGCCGGCCTGGACGTTTATGAGAAGGAACCGCTGAGCGAGTCGCCGCTGTTCCAGCTCAAGAATGCCGTTACCCTGCCCCATGTCGGCTCGGCTACTGCCGAAACCCGCGAAGCCATGGCCAACCGCGCCATCGACAACCTGTGCAGCGCCTTGAACGGCGAACGCCCACGTGACCTGGTCAATCCGCAGGTCTGGAAGTAAACGACTACAGGCGCTGAGCCAGGGTGCCCAAGGGCGCCCGAGGCTTGGGCTTGCGGAACACCAGCACGTTGCCGAGCATCACCAGCAACAGGCCGAACAACGCAGGCGGCGTCCATTGATAGCCTTCGACGAACGCCGAAACGTTCAGCGCCACCAGCGGGAACAGTACCGTGCAGTACGCAGCACGCTCCGGCCCCATGCGCCCGACCAGGGTCAGGTAAGCGGTAAAGCCGATCACCGAGCCCGGAATCACCAGGTACAGCAGTGAGCCGATGTAACGCGTGTTCCACTCCATGGCGAAGGGAATGCCGCTGACCAGGCAATACACTGCCAGCATCGTGGCCCCGTAGAACATGCCCCACGCGTTGGTCATCATCGGTTTCAGGCCGGCTTTCTGCTGCAGGCTGGAGAGCATGTTGCCCGCCGAGAAGCACAAGGTGCCGAGCAAGGCGAGCGCCAGGCCGATCAGGGTTTCACGGCTGGCGGCATGCCCCGACAGCTCTGGCCAGAACAACAGCGCCAACCCTAACAACCCCAGCGCACCACCGCCCGTGACATTGGCCGCGATCCGCTGCCCGAAGAACACCCGGGCATTGAGCGCGTTCCACAAGGTCGCCGTGGAGAACACCACGGCAATCAGGCCGCTGGGAATCCACTGGCTGGCCGTCAGGAAGCACATGAAGTTCACGCAGAACAGGCACAGCCCCTGCGCCAGACAAAGGCCATGAGCCCGCCGGTTCATCGGTTGCAAACGGCGGCTGAGCAGCAGAATGGCGAACAGCAGCAAGGCGGCCAAGGCAAAGCGGTAGACAATCGATACCGGGATCGCGACCACGCCCAGTTGCAGTTTCAGGGCAATCCAGGTGGTGCCCCAGATCACAACGGTCAACAGGTACAAGAACAGGTTCATGACAAAGCTCCTCTGGGCTGAGGTTCAGTGTCTGCCCAGAGCACTGGGCCGGGCTTGCACAAACTTGCGCTTTTCCATCGCCACCTGCTGTGTGCTGTGGTGGACAGCGGTAGGATGGCCACAGAGGTAACCATCATGACACCGCTGGACACACTGCAAGTCTTCAACGCCCTGCATGATTCCCCCAACACCCGCCTGGAACACAGCGCGCAACTGGGTGACGGCATGGTAGCGGCCTTGTGGAACAATCAAGACGACGCCCGCGATTATCAGGCGCCCAGCCATCACACCCTGTCGTGCTACATCGACGGCGGCACGGGCACGTTTCGCCGCGAACGGCCCTCTGCCAAGGGAGGCCCGGACAAGCTGTGCATTCTTCCAGCCGGGCATGACTCGAACTGGGTGATCAACGGCAAGATCCGCCTGGTACACCTGTACATCACCCAGGAACAATTCGCCCTGGAGTGCGTGCGCCTGTTGGACCGTGAGCCGCGGGAGCTGCAACTGCAAGAGAACACCTTTCTGGATGATCCCGAGCAGGCCCGACGCTTTCGCCAACTGATCGCCCTGGACTGGGACGAACCTGCCGAGCGCCTGCTGACCAGCAGCCTGGCCCATGAGCTGGTCAGCCATGCCCTGCTCAACCAGGTTGGCTTGCGCCAGGGGGTAAGGCTCAAAGGTGGCCTGGCGCCGCACCAACGCCGGCAGTTGGCCGACTTTATCGAGCAGCACCTCGACCAGCCGATCAGCCTGGGTGAGCTGGCCACCCTGTGCAACCTGTCCGAGTACCACTTCGCACGGATGTTCCGCACCAGCTTTGGGCTGCCACCGCACCAGTACCTGCTGGCCCGACGCCTGGCCAAGGCACGCCAACTGCTACGTTTCAGTGACCTGCCCATGCTCCAGGTGGCCCTGCTCTGCGGCTTTGCCAGCGCCAGCCACTTCAGTAACCGCTTCCGTCAGGCCCTCGGCGCAACACCGGGCGAGTACCGTCAGGCACTGCGCAGCTAACCCCGTATCGTCGCCCTTCGGTCAGAACGACAGGTCCATACCGACGGTGTAGCGACGCCCGTCCAGAACCGTTTGATACTCGGCGTAATCCACTTCCTTGTTGAAAACGTTGTACACACCCGCCAGCAGCTTGAGGTTCTTGGTCACCTTGTAGGTGCCGCCAACATCGACAAAGGTGTAGGACGGCGTGCCATCAGACATCGTGGTACGCCCCAGATAGTCGGAGGTCTTACCACGGTAGTTCAGGCGCGTCCATGTGCCCACCTGATCGGTGTTCTGCCAGTCCAGGGTGGCGTTGAACATGTGCCGGGGCATCTGGTTCAACGCCTTGCCCTTGAGCGCCCCACTCTTCTGCTCGGAATCGGTGAAGGTGTAGTTGGTCGCCAATGTCAGGCGCTGGGTAATGGCCCAGTCCAGAGTGGCCTCGACGCCACGCATCTGCGCCTCATCGACGTTCACCCGATCACTGATGAACTTGTACGAAGTGCCAGCGATCTGACACTGCCCAGACGCATTGCCCGTGCTGTCGGTGCAACGACGCTGCTCGGTGATCTTGTCCTTGAAGTCGGTGTTGAACACGGTCAAGCCGGTCGAGAAGCCCTCCAGGTTGTCCCAAATGAAACCGATCTCCTGGCTGACGCTTTCCTCCGGCTTCAGTGCCGAATTACCGACGATAATCGCCGGATCGCCACCACCGCCGGTGATCTGGCCCCAATCGTCAACAGCTGCACGGATGTCCGGCGAACGATAGCCGGTGGACACACCCCCCTTGATCGTCCACTGCTCGGTCGGGTGATACACCCCATACAGGCGTGGCGACCAATGCGTGCCGTAGTTCTCGTCACGGTCCATGCGCAAGCCGCCGGTCAGGGCGAACTGATCGGTCAGACGCCACTCGTCTTCGGCGAACAACGCCCAGGACCAGCGGGTAAGCTGATTGAGGGTAGCCGCCGAGGCAAGCTGGTTGCCTTGATCGCTCAGGTCTTCGTACTTGTACTGACCGCCGAAGGTCGTGGTGTGCGAGTCACTGTAGAACGACGCCTGGGAGTTGAGCACCGTGTTCTCCAGCTCCATCTTGCGGCCGGGGTTCTCGATTTTCTCCCGCTGCAGGTAGCTGTCGGTGGTGACGCTTTCCCAGCGGCCCGAGTGGCTCACAGAGAAATGCGTACGGTCGTAATCGTTCTGTGAGGAAGAAGAGCGCGCCGAGCGGCCCAGGGTGGCATTGCGTTCCTGTTCGGATTTTCCGGCTTCAACGGTGATGTCGTTGTTCGTGTCCGGGGTGAACGACAGTTTGGCCGTGGCACTGTCGGTACTCTGCTCATTGAAGCCGTTGACGATGTGGTCCTCGTCACGGCGTGAGCGCTGCCCATACAACTGCAGGCCCACCAGGTTCTCCACCAAAGGCCCGGAAATGAACGCGCTGGTGCTGGAGTAGTCCCCGGAATCGGAGCGGTCCTGGAACGTCGTCTCGGTGCGAACGCCACCGTACCACTGTGGCGTGACCTTGCGCGTGATGATGTTGATCACACCGCCCATGGCGTCGGAACCATACAACGACGACATCGGCCCACGCACCACCTCGATTCGCTCGATAGCTTCCAGCGGTGGCATCCAGCCCTGCTCGATCCCGGCACCATCACTGTTGGGACGCGTAGCGCGCGAGTCCTGGCGTTTGCCATCTACCAGCATCAAGGTGTACTTCGAGGCCATGCCACGAATACTGATGTCACTGGAACTGCCACCACCAGTTACCACCACACCCGGCACATCACGCAGCGCATCGGTGACATCACGGTAGGACTTGTTCTCGATCCGCTCACGGGAAATGACCGAAATCGACGCCGGGGCATCCTTGATCTGCTGGGAAAAACCGGAGGCGGTCACCACCATGTTGTCCAACTCCAGAGGCTGGCTCTGGGCCGAAGCCTGGGCGGTATAAAGCGAACACAAGGCGAGTGCAAGGCAGGACTTGGTGAAGCTGGGGGACATGGTGAACCTCTCCCTGGAAATGTAAATTCTACGTAAATAGAAACTGGGGGCGAATGATATTTATTCTCACCAGCGAGTAAAGCGCCTTTACGCTTTTTTACACTTTCAGTAACAATCCACCCAGCACGCCAGCGATGAGGCCTCTTGATCCAGAGCAAGCCCGCAGCCCTTCCAACGGCTGCTTTTTGCGACAAGATATTTTTCTTTCAAAAGGGCTTGAATTGTTTCGCCAACTGCCTGACCTTGTAGTCAAGAGGCGATGACTGCCACGGTCCATACCGGCATCATCGATTCTCTTGCGAGCTAGCTGAATAAGGATTGATCTATGCAAGTCCATGTCAATAGCGACAACCATATTCAAAGCAGCATCCGGCTGGAACAGTGGGTCCGCAGCACCGTCGAACAACAGCTCGACCGCTTCGAAGAGGACCTCACACGCATCGAAGTTCATCTGGGGGACGAAAACGGTACCAAGCCCGGCCCACACGACAAACGTTGCCAGATGGAGGCTCGCCCCAAAGGCCACCAACCGATCTCCGTAACCCACAAGGCCGCTTCGCTTGAGCAGGCGGTGGACGGTGCAGCCGAGAAGCTCAACCACGCGCTGGAACACTTCTACGGAAAACTGCGCAGTAAACGTGCAGTGCCTCAGCAAAGCGCCGAAAGCGAACACACCGATCAGTTGCTACAGGAAGACTTCGAGGAAAATCAGCAAGCCCTCAATAGCTGAAGACGGCTAACCCCAGGTTGCTGACGAACCCCCGCTTTTTAGCGGGGGTTCTTTTTTTAGCCAACGAAATTCTGGCGCTGATCCCTGTGGGAGCGGGTCTTGCCCGCGATACAAACGCCGCGCACTCACGGACACCCCGCCGACCCCATCGCAGGCAAGCCAGCTCCAACAGAAAATGCAGCCTGTAGGAGCCGGGCTTGCCCGCGATGCAAACGCCGCATACTCACGAACACCCCGCCGACGCCATCGCAGGCAAGCCTGCTCCAACAGAAAATGCAACCTGTAGGCGCCGGGCTTGCCCGCGATGCAGTCGCCGCGCACTCACGGTCACCGCGCCGAGGCCATCGCAGGCAAGCCAGCTCCAACAGAAAATGCAACCTGTAGGCGCCGGGCTTGCCCGCGTTGCAGACGCCGCGAACTCGCGGGCACCCCACCGGCGCCATCGCAGGCAAGCCAGCTCCAACAGAAAATGCAGCCTGTAGGAGCCGGGCTTGCCCGCGATGCAGACGCCGCGCACTCACGGTCACCGCGCCGAGGCCATCGCAGGCAAGCCAGCTCCAACAGAAAATGCAACCTGTAGGAGCCGGGCTTGCCCGCGATACAAACGCCGCGCACTCGCGGGCACCCCACCGGCGCCATCGCAGGCAAGCCAGCTCCAACAGAGAATGCAGCCTGTAGGAGCGTATCCGATCCATTAACTACACCTACCGCCAGAAGCGCTTCGTGTTTACCGTGGCATTTCAGGCGAGCAGCTCCATGGCATTAGCGCTTCGTAGTCTTCAATCGACTGCGCATGCGGCAAGCGCTCCAGTACGTGGCGCAGCCACGTATAGGGTTCCTGGCCGTTGGCTTTGGCGGTTTCGACCAGGCTGTATATCTGCGCACTGGCGGTGGCGCCCTTGGGCGTGTCGCTGAACAGCCTGGCCTTGCGCCCGATCACAAACGGTTTAATTGCACGCTCCGCCGGGTTGTTGTCGATCGGTAAAAAACCAGCTTCTACATAACGCTCCAGTCGGCTCCAGTTGCTGGCCAGATAATTAACAGCCTTGCCCAGCACGCTTTGTGGCGTCACCTGTGACTGCGTTTTATCCAGCCAGCTTTTCAACTGAGCCAGGATCGGCAGGCTCTTTTCCTGGCGGACGATAAATCGCTGCTCATCGCTGACGTCCTTGAGTTCACGCTCGAAACCATACAGCTTGTTGATCAGCGTCAGCGCGATATCGGCACGCCCGGTCTTACCCTTGGGCTGCACTTTCTGAGCGTCCACGAACTTGCGTCGCGCATGGGCCATGCACGCCAGACGCTCCACGCCCGGTTGCAGCGCCAACGCGTTATAACCGGCGTAATCATCGGTCATGACGTAGCCACGATAATTTTCCAGCAGACGCAGCGGCACGTCCTGCGCACGGCTGGATGTGTAGTCGAATAGCACCACTTTGCGATCCGGCGGCCCGCTGGCCTGCACCCACATCCAGGATTGGCTGGTCGGGTCTCGATCAGGCTCTTTGAGTACCTGGACGCGGGTTTCATCACAGTGGATGACCGGGCTTTCCAGCAACCGATCACGCATCAGATTCAGCAGCGGTTGCAAATGCTCACCGCATTGGATGACCCAGCGGGCGAGGGTCTGACGCGGAATATCGATACCGTGTCGGCTCAATACCGTCTCGAAACGATGCAGCGGCAGGCCGTCAACGTACTTGGTGGTCAACAACATGGCCAACACGCTGGGGCTGGCCATGCTCTTTTCGATCAATTGAGCCGGCTTGTCAGCAGTGACCGGAGCCGTTTCACAACCACGGCAACCGTAGACTTTGCGGATGTGTTTGATCACCCGGATCTGCATCGGCACGATGTCCAGCTGCTCGCTGGTTTCTTCACTAATCACATGCTTGAGGCAACCGCAGGCGCAGGTCAGTTCGTGTTCAGGCAGTTCGTGGATGACTTCGATACGCGGCAGGTCAGCCGACAACGGTTTGCGTTTGCCACGGCGGGTGGTCGGTGCAACGACTTCTTCTTCGGTATCGACGATGAGAGGTATCGGCTCGCTTTCTGGCTCGTTGAACAGAGCCAGTTGCGGCGTGTTGGGCTCCACCGTCTGTTCGGATTTACGTCCGAACAGACGGTCGCGCAGCAACTTGATCTGTTCTTTCAGATCGACGATGTGGGTCTGGTAGGACTGAGCCACTTCCTCTTGACGGCTGAATGCTTCAAGCAGCATTTGCTTGAGCAAAACAGGATCGTCTGGAAGATCGTCGGGCATGAAAGTCATGCCCGGATTATACCGGCTCAGGCCACGAAACGTGGTGTCAGAACTTGATGAGGGCGGTTACGCCAGAGATCAAAACCATCAAGCAGCCAGTTCAACTCCTGAACGCTCAACATAATGGCTTCGTCGGTAACGTCGGGCGATGTTTTGAACCGTTCAGACTCGAGACGCTTGAGCCAAAGGCAGAAGCCGTTGCGCTCCCAGTAGAGGATTTTCACTCGGTTACGGTGGCGATTCAGAAAAACAAAAAGGACAGGATCGAACACGGCGACTTTGATATCCAGCTCGACCAGGGCGGCCAGGCCGTCGATGGATTTTCGGAAGTCCACGGGCTTGGGGTAGAGGTACACCTTTTCGACTTTGGCATCGGGTCGCATCATGGCAGGCGGGCTCCTGAGAAATTCGAGAGCACAGCATCGGGGATCAGAGGACGGCTTTGAATGTGGGGTTCATGGCGCGGTTACGTAGGAGCCGGGCTTGCCCGCGATACAAACGCCGCGCACTCGCGGGCACCCCACCGGCGCCATCGCAGGCAAGCCAGCTCCAACAGAGAATGCAGCCTGTAGGAGCTGGGCTTGCCCGCTATGCAGTCGCCGCGCACTCACTGGCACAACGCCGACGCCATCGCAGGCAGCCTGCTCCAACACAAACCGAGCAGCCCTATTTGGCCTCTTCGATGTCCTTACCGCTGGCGTTAATTGCCCTGCTCGAGGGGTAGCGGGACGAGGCGAAGCGAACCACCAGGATCGAGAACGACAGCAGCAGGATACCGCCACACACATACAACAGGCCTACGTCGGGGGCCTTGTGATGCGATACATCGCCGATCAGCAGACGGGTCAAGGCGGTGATCGCCACATACAACAGGAAGCGGATTGGCATGTGGTTGGTCTTGTCTCGGGCCGCCGCCTGCCACAATCACCACCGCGCACCACTATAGTGCGCAGCGGCACAGCCTCAGCTTATTTATTATTAATCCATAGATTTAAAATCTCATCCCCACGCTTTCTAATATACGCCAATATGACTGCCCGTTTCTCAGCATCATTCTCTTCATGTGCGATCTTAACCTGTTCAGCAAGTTCAACATGCATCTTTTTTGCCGGATCATATTTAGGCAAATTCATATGCTTAAATATATTACCCACTTGAATAGCAATGTTATGACTTTCTACATACTCCTTCACCATCTCGGAATTTAGTATTCCGCATAGAAAACAAGCTGATGCTGAGTCATCAAAAGCCACGAAATAAACTTTATGATCAGGAACAAACGGTCGTGGACCGATGTGTGGAACGTCTCCCATTCCGGCTACCGCCGCCGAAAAACTTCCAGACATCTCAGCCCATACCACCTTCCAAGGCTTAAAGGTAAAATCACCCACATTGTAAATTGCATAATATGGAGCACCGGGCATCCTACCTTTGTAGGTGGACCTACTTCTCAAGACCCCTTCAAAAGAATTGAAATAGGCTTTAGTTTTTGGCAGGGATTCCAGTTGCTTTAAAGAGTCTGCATATGCCTTCTGCACTATTCCGGCATTAGGAACTAATGCATACAAGCCATGCGAAGGTTTGAAATAACAGGCTTCGAAATCACTCGCGCCCTTAATCAAAGGAAAAAGCATATCTGCTTCGATGCGAACAGAGCGTGCAGCCCCGATATCACGCTTACCAGCCTCTGGCCTTGTCTTTATCTGAACCAAACCATTGCTCAATACCTTCTCAATAGGCACGAAATAGACACCATTGAGGTCTGCGGTTATACCTTTACGGCCAGCAACCCACGAAGATGCACCAGCCAAAGCGCTAATAGCCCCCCAACGACCGGGAGTTAGAATAGCCCAAGGACTTCCCTCATCACCAACCGGAACTGCTTCTTTATCAACAACGCTCATTGAGTTCAGAACAACTTCAAGACTGGAAGAAGGTTTGATGGATCTTCCACCCTTTTTCGCTGCATCCCAAACCCGATACGGAATAGGGTAAGTAGGTGCTTCAGCGCCTTTTTCAAAAAGCACAACCGCAGTTTTATTAGCGGCATCCGGAAACGGCTTAACGTTTTGCAAATCCTCAACAAACTTGGGATTCAGCCAGTTACTCTCATCAACTTTAAACTTTCTAAATCCTGATGACGAAGGAGATTGAAAAATACTTTGCGTTATCACAAAGGCCAACTTACCACCCACCTTCAACCATTTATCGCCTGTGGTATAGGTTATGATTGCCGAAATATCTAATTCATTACCACCATGAAATTTAGTTTTTGAAAAAATAGAATATTGTTCACAGGTAGGCTTTACCCTTTCACGATAAGCCTCTGGCAATTTAGACCAGCGAACCCACGGTGGGTTGCCACATACCAAATCAAATTGACCAGCAGTTGCGGACCAGAAAAAATTTCGGACAATCCTAAACCAAATCCCATTCCAATTCTGCCTGTGCAAACTTAGAACCTGATCATAAGTTTCATTCAGCGGCTTGCGCCATGAGCCTATTTTCTCGAGAGGAATCAACCCTGAACTGATAAGACTTTTTTCAGCCTGCTCATATTCTTTATCAGCCTCAACCGCCTCCCCCATAACCTCGAATACTTGATCAAGCAATGCCCTGTCCCATGCGAGAGCACCTGGCAAACGTATGTTCAGCTTAGCTACCTGACTGCCGATGTAATAAGAAACCACATCATCTTCCGACGAGGGATCATTCGCCGGAGAATAAATCGCATCAGCAAGCAAAATGGGGATTTCCACATCCTTGCCTGCGCAATCTCTGAGCAAATCAGCGATTTCCATAACGTAATTTACACGCGCTGTTTGCACTGCAAGAGGGTTAAGGTCAAAACCCCAGACGTTTTCGCAAATGAGATCTACTGTAGAAGCAGCATCAAGCCCAGCCTCTAGAGCTGCATTCCTCTTTCTTCTTATCATCTCGATTACAAAAGAACCAGAGCCGCAAGTAGGGTCCAAGCCCCTAACATTCAACCAATCCGCCACATCGGCGCTTGATAGAGTATGTTCAACGAGCCAATCAGGAGTATAAAACTCACCAAGACTTTTACGCAGCGTTTCAGGGACTAAACCCTGATAGAAGTCCCTTAGAACATCGCGAGTCCTCTCTAATCGATCAGTGCGATAAAGAGCAAGCTTACCAAGAACACCTCTCAACGCTTCGATAATCGAATCTTTTTTCGGATCAGTCCTGCTCGCATCCAGATACCAACTAAATATCGCCTCTTCGATAAAGCCCTTGATACCAGCATCAGTATAAATTCGTCCTCTTTCGATATCAGAGTCCAAGCTTTCTATCAATTGATTCCCATCAGGCAGAAACGCAATTCTCTGAGTAGGGCTGATTTGTGAAGATAAATTGTGAGCTGAGACAATTTCAGCCGCCAACAGCTTTATCACCAACGAGTTGTAGGTATGGATTACAAAAAGTCGCCCCGACATTGCCTGCGCGGCTGTCCCATGCCACTTGAATCTCAGAGTAGTATTGATCGTTTTTTGCTGCTCTGCTGACAAGTCAGCGACTTGGCCGTAGAGAGTCCTCCACTCCTCGAATAGCATTTTTATCTTATTATTATTTGCATCTTCAAGACTACGAGCTAACGCATCCGCCAAGCACTGCATCAGCGTAATAGCTTCGGGCGAGCCCTGCCCAAAGTCCTCAATAAGATTTTCAGATGTTACTGCCCTACGGTAATTATTACCAATGGCTTCAATTACGAGTTTTACTGAAGCTTCTGAAAAAGGCAGGAGGTGCTGGGTAGTTATTTTCCCACTGACGACCTGAGCAAAGCATACATGATCGCCATCTATGGCTATTCCAATATACTCATCTTGCGGAATTCCCTGCTTTTCTGACTGACGAATAATATATTTTAGAAGCCGATCTTCCGTAGCCTCGATAAATTTCGGACTATTTTTTGAACCTTTAAAAAAGCTTGGAGCCTTAAATTCAATAATTACATTATTGTAGCTGGCATCTTGCTTTGCTCTTTCAGCATCAAAATGAATACCAAGCGCATTTTCGATAGCGGAAATCCAAGCAACTCGAACCTCTTCCTCATTAGCCCAAGGACGATCTCGCTTGATGCTTATCGCATCATAAACTTTCTTTTCCAAGCTGCTCTCCAATATTATCGTCAGCTTCCGCCGAAACTCAAAAATGGTCGGCATTCTATACCATTACAGAGCCAATTGGAATGGCCAGCCTTTCATTTAACAGAATCCAACTTTCTCTTTTAAATACTCTCTAATTCCGCGACCCGCACCCAACCAAACTTAAAAAATAGAAATCAGAACATATGCGAGCATATTCAAATCACATTGCGCACAACGAAAAATAAAATAACATTAATTCAACACAAGAAAACACAACACCATACCAAATATTAAACCCTGCACCGCCAGCTAACCAATACCTTACACCAAACTTAGAAAACCAAAATTACCGTAAGCAATAAATTATATACACCACGCCAACGCACGGAGATAACAGACGCTGGCTTAACTCATAAAAACACGCACATAAAAAAGGCCGCATAATAGCGACCAAATTCATTGATTCGTTGTCAATCCGTCTTTTCTTTCACAGACGGGAAACGTGCCGAGGCATATCGCACGACCAGAATCGAAACGGCAAGCAGCACCACGCCACCTGTGAGGTAAAGAATCCCTTCATCTGGCGATTTATGATGCGACACATCGCTGATCAGCAGTCGAATCAGAGCCGTTACGCCGATGTAGAGCAGGAACCGCAATGGCATGTGATTTGTGCGGAAATAAATTCCGCTCATAGCCAGAAGCTCGAGATAGATGAACAGCAGCAAAATGTCATCGACGCTGATTTTGTCTTGATGAAGCATTCCAATGAAGGTGGTAATGCCTGCGTAGACTGTGATCGCCCCAATCGCAAAAAGCGCAAGGTAGTGGAACAACTCAACCCCGAGGTTCCCAAGGCTGTTTGCCCCAGCATGAACCCTTACGCGCATCCGATCCGCCCATTTCATACGTTCTCTCCCAACACACGCCGAAATCGGCAGAAAAAATCAACACAGCATTTCAGAACAAAAAAGAAGAAAGCCTACGCCATAAGCCAATGATTTTGCTTGGTTTTTATAAAAGTCATGCATTGAGAATAAATGTTAGATACAGGGTGATTGGTCTTGAAATAGATACCGACCATCGCCCCCAATTCCAGGTAGATGAACAACAGCAGGATGTCATCGACACTGACACCGCCCTTGCCCAGCATCTCCAGGAAGGTCACTACAGCGGCGTAAGCCGTGATCGCACCGATACCGAACAACGCCAGGTAATGGAACGCCTCAACGCACAAGTTACCCAGTGAGTCGGCAGAGCCATGCAGGCTTTTTCGCAGTTTGTCAGCCCAATTGTTATTCACGGTACAGATTCCTTGATACGGCTTGAAGGAGAATGCGGCAAGTACATGACGCTTTATCTGCATGCAGTAAAAAGGCCAGGCACTGGGTTTGAGAAGGCGGCAGATTGCCGCAAGGCACGTGCGCGTGCACCCGTTCAATGCGACCGGGGGCTAAAGACCGAGGCAGGGGCTACAAAAATGCCACTATTCAAAGCCGAGGGATTGCCTTATCCTCTTTACTGTACAAAAATACAGTATTCGTATTGTTCAATTATCGAAAGGCATGTGAGGTGATGAATGGCCGTCGAAGTGGTGTACCGCAGCAGCCGAGACCTGGAGCGCTTGTTCATGGATAAAGCCGAAGCAGACCGTCACGACAAGATGCTCGAGCTGGCTGAACTGCTGGCCGAAGTGCTGAAGAAAGCCGTGCCGTCACTGAGTGAACAGCAGGTTGAGGACGCCGGTATCTACATGGCGAAAAACCGCGACGTCTTCGCCAAGGCCTTCAAGAGCCAACCCGACGCGCTCAGCGAACTGCTGGGTGACGAAAGCCCTGCCGAGTAACCCACTCAAGGGTATAGCAGCCGCTCGGCCAGGGTTTGCGCAACGCGCGCTGGCGAGCGCTTCTCTGCCTGGGCATGGGCAAAGACCTCTGTCAGCCGCGACGGAATGCGCGCCAGGTGCTCGGTAATGGTCGGCAGCTATTCACCTTGGTGCTTGAGCGCCACATAAATCAGGCCGCCTGAGTTGATGATGTAATCCGGTGCGTACAGGATGCCGCGGTTTTCCAGCTGATCGGCCACCTGCAGGGTGGTCAGTTGGTTGTTCGCCGACCCTGCAACGGCAGCACAACGAAGCTGCATTACACTCTGCCCTGTAAGAATCGAACCCAAACCGCAGGGCGCAAAGATATCGCATGGGGTACTGATCAGCGCCTCAGACGCAATCGGATGGGCATTGAACTGCTCCATCGCCAATTGCACCCGCCCAGGATCATGATCGCTGACCAGCAGTTCTGCGCCCGCCGCATGCAACTGCTCCGCCAAGGCGAAGCCCACATTACCCAACCCTTGCACCGCCACGCGCAAGCCTTCCAGGTTGTCGCTGCCCAAGCGCGCCATTGAAGTCGCACGGATACCGGCAAACACGCCCATGGCCGAATACGGCGAGGGATCACCTGACGCCGTGGTGCTCGTGACATGCTGTGTTGTTTGCGCAATGCAGTCCATGTCCAGCGTCGACGTACCGCTGTCGATAGCCGTGATGTACCGCCCCTCGAGAGAATCGACAAAACGCCCGAAAGCCTCAAACAGCGCGGCTCGGTTTTCTACATGCGGGTTTCGAATGATCACCGCTTTGCCCCCACCCAGCGGCAAGCCGGCCAATGCAGCCTTGTAACTCATGCCCTGAGCCAGACGAATGGCGTCGATCATCGCACTGTCATCGTCGGGGTAGGCCAGGTAGCGACACCCGCCCATGGCGGGGCCACGCTGCTCACTGTGGATAGCAATCACGGCCTTGAGCCCGGTCGGAGGATCGATACACAGGTGCAGCGAGTGGGTGCGCGTGCTTTGCATCAGCGAAAACATCGACAAGCTCCCGAATTGCTGGGTGCTGATGCAAGTATAGGCACGCTCCGGGCAACTGATAGCGCTACTGGACGAAAGCCACGCAGGGGGCTAAAAAATAAGCGTAAGCGGAGACTTTCATGAACCCACGCAAAGCCTGTCTGGCCTGCCTCGAACGTGACCCTGTCGCGCTGTTTGAAGCGGGGTTGTGGATCGCCGCCGAGCATGACCCCGGCGTGCAACCTGCCGACTGCCTGGCGCAGGTGCAAACGCTGCAACGCGAGGTCAGTGTTGGCCTGCCCATGTTGTCTGTGAACGAACTGGCCCAGCCTCTGCTGCGGCAGCTCTGCGCGTTGGGGTTTCAGCAGGATGAGTATTACCCCTTGCGCCCTCAGGCAGCCTTGCTGGACAAGGTGCTGCTGCGCCGTCGCGGCCAGCCGCTGGCCTTGGCACTGTTGAGCCTCGAACTGGCCCGCAGCTTGTCCATTCCACTGGAGGGGGTGAACTTTCCGGGATACTTCCTGCTGCGAGTACCGGGCGCCGACCACCTGCTCGACCCGTGTGGTGGACGTCGCCTGTACCCTGCCGACTGTCGCGAATTGCTCGGCCTGCAGTTCGGCCCGCAAATGACCTTGAGCGCAGAACACCTGCTGACCGCCAGCCCACGCCAGATGCTGCAACGCCTTTCACGCAACCTGCGGCAATTGCACACCACCCATGACGACGACCTGGCAGCACTGAAAGATGCTGAACGGGTCGTCGAACTAGGGGCAGCCAATGCCAGTGACTACCTGGCCAGAGCCACGCTCTACCAGCGACTGGATTGCCCACAGGCCGAACGTTTCGACCTGGAGCATGCCTTGTTGCTCAGCGAAGACCCGATCCAGCGTTTACGCCTGACCGAGCGCCTGAGCCACCTGCCCCCCAAAGCGACATCGATTCATTGAACCTAATCACCTGCCGCGTCATGGGGTATCCGGTTGGTTAGACGGGTGTGCCTGAATGAACGCCGGGTGTTGCGCGGCCAGCGCCGCTACCCGATTGATGCGAGGATAAGCGCCGAGATCGATGCTGAACCGCTGCGCGGCATACAACTGGGGAATCAAGTAGACATCCGCCAAGCCCGGTTGTGCGCCGAAGCAGTAGCCACTGTCACCGATCAACTGCTCAACCGCCGCCAGCCCTTGGCTGATCCAGTGGGCGATCCACTGGTTGACCTGCGTTTCGTCATGCCCTAGCTGACGCAGTTGGTTGAGCACACTGACATTGTGCAACGGGTGGATGTCACAACCAATCAGCGCCGCCACCCCACGCACTTGAGCGCGTTGCTCAAGTGCAGCAGGCAGCAGTGCCGGCTGTGGATAACGTTCTTCCAGATACTCGATGATCGCCGGCGACTGTAACAACAAGGCCCCCGAGTCGACCCTCAGGGCCGGTACACGGCCCTGAGGATTGAGCGCCAAAAACGCAGGCTCACGCTGCTCGCCTTTGAGCAGGTTGACCGGCAGGGACTGGAAATCCAGCCCCTTGAGCGCCAGGGCAATCCGTACCCGGTACGACGACGTCGAACGAAAGTAGGTATAGAGTTCCATGCCCTGCCCTCTTTTTTAGTGTGCTGGCAGGATCTTGCCGCGGCACTCACCAAAACCGATGCTGGCAACACCGTCGCGGATGCAACGGGCGCGCAGGATGATCTCGTCACCGTCTTCAAGGAAGCGGCGCACTTCGCCGGATGCCAGCTCGATCGGCTCCTTGCCGCCCTGGGTGATCTCCAGCAGGCTGCCGAACTGGCCGGGTTTAGCGCCCGACAGGGTGCCAGAACCGAACAGGTCGCCCGATTGCAGCTGGCAACCGTTGACACTGTGGTGCGCGACCATCTGCGCCACGGTCCAGTACATGCTCAAGGTGTTGCTCAGGGTCAGGCGATGGGCCGGCAGGTTCTGCTCACGCATGCGCTCGGTCACCAGCAGCACTTCCAGCTCGATGTCGAAGGCGCCCAGCGCCTGATCGCGCTTGTCGAGCAGGTAAGGCAGTGGCTGCGGGTCGCCTTCCGGGCGTGCCGGTTGGGCGCAACGGAACGGCTCCAGCGCTTCGGCCGTCACCACCCACGGCGAAACCGTAGAGATGAAGCTCTTGGACAGGAACGGGCCCAGTGGCTGGTACTCCCACGCCTGGATGTCACGTGCCGACCAGTCATTGAGCAGACAGAAGCCGGCGATATGCTCAGCCGCTTCGGCCACCGGAATGGCCTCGCCCAACGCGTTGCCCTGGCCGATCCAGATGCCCAGCTCCAGCTCGTAATCAAGCCGTGCGCAAGGGCCGAAGGTCGGCTCGCTCTGCCCGGCAGGCAGGGTTTGGCCCTTCGGCCGACGGACATCCGTACCCGACGGACGAATGGTCGAAGCACGGCCGTGATAACCAATCGGCACATACTTGTAGTTCGGCAGCAAAGGGTTGTCCGGACGGAACAGTTTGCCAACGTTCTTGGCGTGTTCGATGCCTACGTAGAAGTCGGTGTAATCGCCAATCCGAGCAGGCAGGTGCAACTGGCACTCAGCAGCCGGATACAGCAGTGGTCGCAGTGCGGCCTGGTGCTCGCTGTGTTCACCCAACAGCGCCAGCAGACGCTCGCGCAGGGCAACCCGGGCACCACGGCCCAATGCGAAGAACGCATTCAGCGCACCGCCACGGGTAGCCTCGACAGCAGCACGGGCTTGGCCCTCGAACAGGCCCGCGGCCAAAGCGCCTTCCAGGTCAAGGATGGCATCGCCAATGGCAACACCACAGCGTGGCGCCTGGTCGTTACGGCTGAAGATACCCAGGGGCAGGTTCTGCAGCGGGAAATCGCTATGCCCGTTGGCGTGATCGACCCAACTACGGGCAATGGCGGACTGATTCATGGGTTATCTCCGATTCGGGGTGAAGGTGCTCGGCAACGATGCCCAGCAACTATCGTAGTCGGCCTGCAATTGCGGGCATTCCAGTGCATGGCGCGTCGGTCTCAGCATCTGGCTGGTCTCGAACATGAAGGCCATGGTGTTATCGATCTTGTTCGGTGCCAGGTCAGCGGCAATCGCCTTGGCACAGGTTTCAGCATCCGGGCCATGGGCGCTCATGCAGCTGTGCAGCGACGCACCGCCAGGCAGGAAACCTTCGGCCTTGGCGTCATAAGCCCCCTGGATCAGGCCCATGAACTCGTTCATCAGGTTGCGGTGGAACCATGGCGGACGGAAGGTGTTCTCGGCCACCATCCAGCGTGGCGGGAAAATCACGAAGTCGATGTTGGCCATGCCCGGCACGCTGGTCGGCGAGGTCAGTACGGTGAAAATCGATGGGTCCGGGTGGTCGAAGCTGACGGTGCCAATGGTGTTGAAACGGCGCAGGTCGTACTTGTACGGCACGTTGTTGCCATGCCACGCCACCACATCCAAAGGCGAATGCTGCAACACACAGCCCCACAGCTCACCCAGGAACTTCTGCACCAACGGCACAGGGCCCTGGTGCTCTTCGTAATGGGCCACCGGCGCCAGGAAATCACGCGGGTTGGCCAGGCCGTTACTGCCAATCGGGCCAAGGTCCGGGATACGCAGCGGCGCACCGTGGTTCTCGGCGATGTAGCCGCGCGCGGTACCGTCGAGCAGTTCGACACGGAACTTCAAGCCACGCGGCAGCACGGCGATTTCCAGTGGTTCGACCTCCAGCACACCCAGCTCGGTGGCGATACGCAGGCGGCCCTGCTCCGGCACCAGCAACAGTTCGCCGTCGGCGTTGAAGAACACGCGCTCCATCGAGCGATTGGCGCAATAGCTGTAGACGCTCACACCCGCTGGCTTGTCAGCAGCCGAGTTGGCCGCCATGGCGACCCAGCCGTCGATGAAATCGGTCGGCTCGGCGGGGATATCCAGCGGGTTCCAGCGCAGCCGGTTTGGCGTCACCGCGCCCAATGGGCCACCGGCCAACTGACGCTCCAGGCGCTCGAACGCCGGATGCAGGGCCGACGGCCGGATACGGTACATCCAGGTGCGGCGCAGTTCACTGCGGGTCATGGTGAACGCGGTGCCGGAGAACAGTTCGGCGTACAGCCCGTACGGGGCCTTTTGCGGAGAGTTTTGCCCGATGGGCAGGGCGCCCGGCAATGCTTCGCTGGCGAATTCGTTACCGAAACCGCTCTGGTAGCTGAGTGAGGACGTGGAATCGAGGTTCATCGAGACTCCTGGCCATGAGGCCGGTTACGGGCAGTTGGCTGCGAACCGACCAGGCGGTGACAGCACGTCTGCATTATTTTTATCGTAATCACATTACGCATAACGTAATTTGATTGCCAAAGTCCGTCAAGCTATAAAGACGCCCTCCTGTCTCTCCCGGATCGAATGCCCCATGGCCAAAGCCAGCTCCACCGCCGATAGCACCGGCAAACAGAAGGTTCGCTCGGCAGAGGTCGGCACCGACATCCTCAAGGCCCTGGCTGAACTGTCGCCCGCCACGTCACTGTCACGCCTGGCCGAACACGTTCAAATGCCCGCAAGCAAGGTTCACCGCTACCTGCAGGCGTTGATCGCCAGCGGTTTTGCCGAACAGAACCCGGCGACCAACCACTACGGGCTGGGCCGTGAAGCGCTGCGCATCGGCCTGGCCGCACTGGGTGGCATCGATGTATTGAAGGTCGGCGCAATGCCGCTGTCGCAATTACGTGATGAGCTTAATGAAAGCTGCTTTTTGGCCGTATGGGGCAATAAGGGCCCGACCGTGGTCAGCATTGAGCCTGCCGTGCGTGCCGTAACCGTAGTCACGCAGATCGGCTCGGTACTGCCGCTGCTCAGCTCATCCACCGGACTGGTGTTCGGGGCCTACCTGCCGGAGCGCGAAACCCTCGAGCTGCGCGATCAGGAACTGGCGGCCCTGAAGCAGACCGCCAGTGAGTACGACGCCTTGTTTGCGCAAATCCGCGAACGTGGCCTGCACCATATCCACGGCCTGCTGATGCCGGGCGTCGATGCGCTGTCAGCACCCGTGTTCAACGCGGTCGGCAAGATCGCGGCGGTTATCACCGTGGTCGGCCCGACCTCGATCTTTCATGCCGATGAACAGGGGCCAGCCGCTCAACGGCTGCTGGCCACTGCAAAAACCATTAGCTGGCGAATGGGGCATGACCTTTAGGGAGCGCCTGCGCGCTGGCTTCCAGGTCACCAAGGAACAGCGTCAGCTCTTCCTTGAACACCTTGTAGGTCGGGGTCGCGGCCTTGGGGGCGACGGGTGCTACGAGCTCCTTGCACAAGTTTTTGAGCAACGCCACCTGGGCAGAGCTCGGCCCACTCGACAACTTGGAAAGGGCAGCAAGCAAGCGCCCCCATCCCCCTACCATCGAGAACACCCCCAACCCTGACAACGCAAAGGAAACCAGCGCTGAAGCCCGGTCACCATCACGGTAGGCCAGCGCCCCCTTCGTGAATGCTCGCAACGTAGTAAAGGCCGATATCGCCATTGACGCCGGTGGAAACGGCATCGAAAGAATGGACGCGGTACTGAGCACCACCTCAAACAACAACCGCGATATCCGCTCGGCAACGCTGGTCGTGTCGTGATCAACATCGTCGATGATGCGCAGCGTCATGGCATCGAACTCATCACCAAGATCACTGATCCGGGTGTACTCACCGTAGGCACTGACGATCAGATCGGTGGGGTCACCCGCGCGCGCGATATCGTTAATCAAGGTACCGATGATCCGCTGATCCTTGATCGCCACTCGGCGATAGAAGTAATCACCGAGGCCATACGCCTTCCATTGACTGATCAGGTCTTCCCGACTGCGCAACCAGCGGCCATCAGGGGCATCCGGTGTGTACAGCAGGTCGTCCGCGGCATTGCCCTGCATGTGCCGGAGAATATAGACACCTTCGATACGCTGGCCGCGCAAGGCAAGCTGGTACACACCGTCCTTTTGGTAGGTTCTGTCGCCACCCACCACGGGCGGTTCGAGTTCCAGCAGCGATTCGACCGTCGCCTTCATCCAGCGGCGCTGCGCTGACGAAAGGTTCCCCTGCAACACTTCGCAGAGCGCGGTCCGCGTGATCTGCAGGCGCAACAAGTGGCCATGCAATGCGCGATACAGGCCGTATTTCGCATCGGTCTTCACCAGTGTCTGCTTGGCCTGCGCGATATAGCGCTCCCCCAACTTTGCCGAACGTATGTAGCTCGCCACACGTCGACGATCAAGCCTCGACAGATCCTGCCCACGGGTTGAGGCGAACCTGGCGAACTCCTCGAAATTGAAACTGCTGCCGTATCCGCTTATCACCACTTGAGTCAACGTCATCTCGGCGCCCGCCTCAAGTGTTACCAACACCGTGTCAGGGTCTACCCAGCCACCCGTTGAGTTCGAACCGAGCAACGTGTTGAGCCATTGCCCGACTTCATGGTGGGCAAAGCTTCGGAAATGGGGAAGGCTGTAGTGTTTTTCATATTCCTGGCCAAGTGCCTGCAACATGAAGTCCAGGTTGCTCAGTGCCTGACGGTCGTTGGGGGTAGCATCGCGGTACCATTGCGGCGTGACGGCCTGCAGCTCATCCAGCAGACCCTCCACTTTCATTGAGGCAATCTTGGACAGCGCGTCGCTCCATGTGCTTGCCTCCCAAGGCTTCAGCACCATGCTGTTACGTATCCAATGCGTGGTGGAGCGATGCTGTTGCTCAAGATGGCGCCTGAAGCCGGACCGCTCTGCAAAGGCAACCTGGCCGACCAGATAATCACAGCCTGGCGCTGTAGCTGACCACCCAGCCATGGCGTCGCTCAGATGATGCACAGCGTCAAACACCCTGACATCCCCACCTGGCGCACCCGGCGCGTAAACGATATAGCGCCAGTCATCACCCTGGGGATAACGCACATAGAACAGATCCTTCAGTACCACCCCTTGCTCATTGAGCAACACACATCCCACCTCGACACCCAGCGACGCCAACGAGCCGTTGTGCTGAGCAAGGCGTTCAAACACCTCAAATGCCGTTGGGTCCATGCCCTGATAACGCGCACTCAGAAACGACAACGACAAGCGCGCCTGCAGGGCGTCGGCCATCGCCGCTGTTCCCTCCTCTGTCAGGTAAAGGGCTTGCACGGCATCGATGTAACCCATGCGCAGATTCAGCTCGGCAATCATCGCAGCAATGAACTGCGCCGAAAGGTCTGGCCCTTGGACAACCTGCACAACGACCTGAGCCTCTTGCCCTTGATAGCCTCCCGAGAGCACCCATTGGCCAAGGCTCAATTGCCGGCTGCCGGTTTGTACATGGCCATCGAGGTCTATTGAGTACGCGACATTGAGCACAACCTGCTCAGCGTCAATGGTCAGCCCCAGATGCTTTTGCACATATGCCTGGATTTGCAGGCGGGCATAATCCTCATGGCTGGCATGCCCCTCAAGCAACGTATCTACACGCAGTTGGGCATCTTCGAGCGTTTTTTCACGCTGCTCATAAGCGACTTTTTCGTCACCGACCAGAAACCGCAACCAGTCTGGTTGACGGGAAACACGGTACTGCCTGAGGCGATCGGCATGACGCGCCTGAAGCGTTGAAACCAGTACGCGCTGCTGCTCCATCGCAGCCAGCGCTTCCCACACCTGAGGTGCAGGCTGCGAGTGAGCACGTGCGTTCTGCAGGATGTCGAGAAACCACTGTCGCTGAGTACGCTGCAGATCTGCAACGTGTTGTTTGAACACGTCTTCAGCAAAAGGCTGCTCGACAACCGTGAGCGTCTGCCCCTGAAGCAGGGCCTGTTGCGCAGGCGCCAAGTGCTGTAACAGTGGTTGACGCGTTTCAGTTTTTTGCAGGCGCCACGTCACGTCACCCAGCAGCGACTGAAGATCACCATACAGCCCTAGCCCATCCCAGGTGCTGTACAAACACACCACCGTGTCGGCGGGATGCTCGGCAAAATCACCTGATACGAAGGCCTGCGAAAGTGGAATGGCCTGCCCGCTATCGTCAAGCAGCGAAAGTGTCCTGAGCGTCGCATCAGCATTAAAGATGCTCTCCTCCAACTGCTTGCAACGGGCGGCCCTTTCAGGTCGCCCCTTGGCCCATAAATGAATATCGAGAAAGAACAGATAGGCCAGCAGTTGGTGAAGCCTGTTTGGGCCAAACGCTTCATCGGGGCTTAACGCACCCGCCCAAAAATCTTGAAGTTGCTCCAACCATGTATCAGCCCACTGGGGAAGCAGTTCGCCAAGCACCTGATGAATAAGGTTTACATCGGCATCGATGGGCTGAGTTACACCCGCCGCGAAAAGCTGCGGGCCCATTTGCTCAAGCGACAGTGCCTGCTGATCAATCATGGCCTGCAGCGCAAGGTCGATCAGCGGTACGCCCTGTTGAACCCGCAAGGCCTGAAGATCAACATCGCAACCCAACGCAGCCATTCGCACCTGAAACTGTTGACGTATGACCTGCGCTAAAGAAGGGGCCGTGCTTAAAACCGACTGTATCTTCAATACGGTATTGGTCATTTCAAGTAGAAGCTCTTGCACACTGAAGTTCTCCAGTCGTTCAGTGGACAATGTAAACGGTGTAGAGGTATTCATTCGCCATCCTTGTGAATGTGGTTATTAGCGGCCAAGAAACTACCCACAAGAACGTGCAAACCCAAGAGGAGAAAGTGCCTGAAAAGTATCAAAATTAATCAGAACTAATGGATCCAATTAATGCGCCCAGTACTTAAAAGTGTTTTCCTTCAGCGCGCTTTTTTACAACCCACTTACTGCCTGTTTTCTGACATAAAAAACACCCGCAAACAAAACACCAACACGCCGTCTTGCCTGCGGTGAAAGTGCTGCATAACCTAAAACTATTACAGCCTGCGTAAAAGAGAATGTCAGAAACCACTATTTTTCCTGAAAGATCAGCGCCTTATTCTAAGCCCACCTGCCCAGTAGAGCCGCTCAACAAGCAACTCCTGGCAGGCTTGTAGGCTTACTCAATAGCGGAGTACCTACCCAGTTCACCGACGTTGATTTTGAAGCTCCTTGATCTACGTCTTACTTGGCCGCTGCTTTGCAGCGGCCTTTTTTATTCTGTACCGCTGCGGGCTTCAGTCGGCCGCGTCATCGCAGTGAAGCGATGAGCGATCGGTGCCAGAATCAAATCATTTGTGGCAGCGTCACCGGGCCCACACCAACAGGAACATCCTCAACATTCAGGATCAGGCCTGTTTCAGTGGCCGCCCCAGCCGGGAGTAAGCGCGGAACGCCAGGTAGTGATACAGCACCTGGACCGGTGATTCAGTGTGTGGGTAATGGCCAATTCCCGGCAGCAGCACCGTATCGGGCTCCGGCACCAACTGCCGGTAACGCTCAACCACATGGCCTCCGCAAACCGGGTCTACCAGGCCATTGATAAACCGTAGCGGCACACCGCCCACCAGCAACGCCCCGACCCAGCGCTCGCGATAGGTCATGCACTCCAACGGGTAGGTACTGAGCTTGTGCAATACCCGCATGCCACGGTTGGCAACCATCAGGCTCCAGCAGTCATCCAGCGCACTTTCACTGGGACGGGTGCGAGGCCCATAGATCTTGCTGACGCAATTGACCAGATCATCACGCCGGAAAGAGCGTGCCACCAACCAGCCAAGCCGACTGAGCAGCAGCTTATGAATCAGCAGAGGCCGATGGCACTCGGGGAACAGCGCTGCATTGAGGAACACGCAACTGGCGATCTGCGCCCGCCCTTCATGGTGACGCGCCAGCAGCTCCTGAGCGACCGTAGCCCCATAATCATGCCCCAACAGATGCACGGGCTCAGTGACCTGCAGGTGCTCGAGCAACGCCTGCTGGATATCCGCCTGCTCCATCAGGCTGTAGCTGTAGTGCAGGGGCTTTGAGGAATCGCCAAAACCGAGCATGTCACAGGCAATCACCTGATAGCGCTGTGCTAGAGGCTGCCAGAGATAGTGCCAATCCCAACTGGCGGTTGGAAAGCCATGGAGCAACAGCAGTGGTTCGCCATGGCCGGCGGTCCAGTAACGGAGGGTTTGGCCCCGGAACGAAAAATGATGCCCCCGGGTGCGCCAGACACTTAACGGTATCTCGGCAAGAGGCATCTGCGCAGTCCCCGTGGCGTGGTCGAAGTCCTGTTGAGCAAGGTATTGGCGGTATTCATTGCAATCACCTCGGCACGTTCATGTGCGCTGCTGGCAAACAGTCTAGCCAGCTTTGATCAACCCGAGAGTTGCATTGCCAGCCAGCCTATTGACCGTGTGAGTCATTGCGCAAAAATGTCAGGACAAGGCGACCAACAGCACTGCTCAGCCGCGCAGGGCAGCAGCAAACCCGGCCAACCAGGGTTCGGCATCGGTCTCCGGGGTAACGGTCTCACTGGCATCCAGGCGCAGCATCGGCTGCACTTCCTTCAGGCCCATCTCGGCAAACAATTCGCGCAATTGTTCACCGCCAGCACAGAAGGTATCGCCGTAGCTCGAATCGCCCAGACCGATCACGGCACCAGGCAATCCACGCCAAATTGCCGGCAAGGCATCGCGGATTTCACAGAACAGCGGCATCAGGTTGTCTGGCAATTCGCCCATGCCGGTGGTCGACGTCACGGCCAGAAAAGCCTCTGGGGCAAAACCTTGCAGGTCTTGAAGGGTCGCCCGGCCAGCATGCCAAGCCTCAAAACCAGCGGCTTTGAGCAACGACTCGGCGTGGCGAGCAACTTCGTCGGCAGTACCATAGACCGAACCGGAAAGGATGGCGACTTTCATAGTAGATTCCGAAACTGAGTAAAAACGTAGGATACTAACACCGCAGGCTGGCAAATGGCCCCACGCCAAAGGTGTAGGGCTACGCGCAATCTTCTAGAATCAGCCATCCTGTCAGGTCGTTCTTCCCATTTTGCAGGCCCTTGTCCATGATCAACGCCAAACTGCTGCAACGCATGATTGACGCCTCCACAGACGGCATTGTGGTCGCGGAACAGGAAGGCGACGACACCATCCTGATCTACGTAAACGCCGCCTTCGAGCGTATCACCGGCTATACCGCCAACGATGTGCTCTACCGCGACTGCCGTTTCCTGCAACAGAACGAGCGCGACCAACCGGCACGCGCACGTATCCGCCAAGCCATCAAGGAAGGCCGCCCCTGCCGAGAAATCCTGCACAACTTCCGCAAGGATGGCACCGCCTTCTGGAACGAACTGTCGATCACGCCCGTCTACAATGAAGCCGATCAGCTGAAGTACTTCATTGGCATTCAGAACGATGTCAGCCGCCAGGTGGAAGCCGAACAGCGTGCGGCACAGCTGGAGCAGCAACTGGCCGAGGCCTTGGCCCGCATCAAGGTACTGGAAAGCGACCAACGGTCGTAAACAAAGCGGGCAGATTGTTGTCCATCAATTTACCGCCTCGTAGACCGATCAAGATTTCCGGGTTTGACCATGCAAACAGACGCCCTACTCACCCAGGATGAGCTGGACTTCATTCAGAACATGCAACATTCGCCGCAGTTCGATGTGGCGGATGCGACCGCCAGCCTGCTGCTCAACAGCGACAGCCAACTCAAGAACCTGCTGACCCGCCTGATCGCCCACGAACAGGTCACCCTGCAAGCGCAGTTCGAAAACCACCAGATGAGTTTTCCCCTGCAGTTGGTCGAAGACGAGTTCCACGCCACGCACCTGCAAGTGGGCGCGCCGAGCATCTACGAAGACGGGCCGATGGTACGCCCCTGGCGCCTGACCCTGGACACGCCGGTTGCGTTAGAAGACGACATGGGCCTGAGCACGGATCTATGGGTACGGGAGATATCGTTCAAAGGGGTACTGCTTGAAGTGCGCCAGCCAGAGCCACCTGCGCGATTCTCGCTGTGGTTCAACCCCGGGAGCGCAGAGGTGCCCATTGCGCTTGAGGGCACCCTGCAACGACGCGCGGCGGACGGCCTTGCCGCCTATCGCCTGAGCCAGCGCCACCCTGCCGAGACCGAGCGCCTGCGCGAGTACATTCTGCAACAACACCGCCGCGCGCATCCGGATGTGCACGCGGCCTGAAGGCCGCACCTTCAGGTATCGAGGTGCCCCGCCAGATACTGCTGCAGCCGCCTGCGCATCAACCGCCCTTCACTGCCCAGACACGCCACCTGCGAGCCGATCAACAGGTCTTGGGCGAGGTCTGCGGCTTCGCCGGCGAACAACAGCGGGCACTCCAGGCCCAACGCCAGGCGCGCCAGACGCTTGGGCAGGTCAGGGGCCGGTGGATGATTGGAAAACAACACCAGGGCATGAGGCTTGATGCGCTCGCACACCAGGCTCAACTCCTCCAGCGGTTGCCCCAGCGACAGCACGCTCACGGCGACCTCGCTGCTGCCTAGCAACAACGCGGCCACCAACAGCTCCAGCTCACGGCATTGCCCAGGGATTGCCGCCAGCACGACATGGAGCTCTTGCTGCTCACGCGCCAACTGCAAACGTTGCAAGGCGCGGGCCCGCAGGAAACCGTCGAGGAACAGCCACTCGCTGAGCTGGCCAAACACCTCCTGGGCCGTGCGCAGTTCCTGCCACACGGGCATCAGAATGTCCTGGAACACCACCACCAGCGGATAACTGGCAAACACCTGCCCATACACTTGCTCAAGCTGGCGCTCATCGAACGAGCGCACCGCTTGGCGCAACTGAACCTGCCACTGCGCCCAATCGCTCTGCACGCCTTGTGGTGGTGCCTGCAGCGTCTGCGCCTTGATGACCTGGCTCTTGGCAAGCAGGCTACCGACCTTGCTCACCGCCACACCGCGTTCGATCCAGCCGAGGATATTACGGACCTCGTCAATATCGGCCTGGGAATACAGCCGATGCCCACTTTCGGTGCGTGTTGGCTGGATCAACCCATAACGGCGCTCCCAGGCACGCAACGTCACCGGGTTGATACCGGTTAATCGGGACACCTCACGGATAGGAAACAGCTCCTCGTAATCGAGGGCAGTGGAGCTCAGGGAGGGATGAGCGGATTCAGTCATCGCCGGGACAGCCGCATTTTCAGAAGGTGGAGGCCATTCTACTCCGCTATTGCCGCCAAGGCACAAGACCGATCTGAACCCACCCGGCGTAGATCAGCACTGACGCGCCAGCCCATTTACGGAATAATCCTTGCTTGTGTTCAAACGCTGCCCACCAACCCGGGCAGCGTTCCATGGGCGCGGCTACCCGCCGCCTCCATAAAGCCAGGAGATACACGATGTCTACCCCACCCGTTACCTTGATGGTGGCGCGCCGCGTTGCCAATGGCCGCTACCAGGACCTGATCGCCTTGTTACGTGAAGGCGAACAACTGGCCACCGACTTTCCCGGTTATCTGGGTTCGGGCGTGCTGGCCCCGCCGCCGCAAGACGATGAATTCCAGATCATCTTTCGCTTTGCCGACGAAAAAACCCTGCATGCCTGGGAGCACTCGGCCTCACGCACGGCATGGCTCGCCCGCGGCAACGGCCTGTTTCAACAACCGTCGGAACACCGTGTCAGTGGTATCGACGGCTGGTTTGGCAGCAATGCCGCACAGCGCCCACCCCGCTGGAAACAAGCCGTGGCGATCTGGCTGGCGTTCTTCCCGGTATCGCTGGCCTTCAACCTGCTGTTCGGCCACTGGCTCGCCGAGCTGAGCCTGCTGCCACGCGTGTTGCTCAGCACCCTGGCCCTGACGCCGATGATGGTCTACGTCTTCATCCCACTGTCGACCCGTTGCCTGGCCGGTTGGCTCAACGCCAGCAGCACACACCCCGCCGCGCCCACGGCCCCCACACTGGAAAGCCGCTAGCCGGCTCAGGGCGCGTGCAACACTGCGCAGTTCGGGTATGCTGGGCACTAACCCTGCGAACACGTAAGAAAAGTTGACCGCCCTTACATGAACAGCCCAATTCTAGTCACCGGAGCCAGCCAACGTGTTGGCCTGGCACTGGCTCTGAGGCTTGCGCAAGCCGGCCATACCGTCGTCAGCGCTAGCCGTAGCAAGAGCCCAGAGGCCGCGCACCCGAACATCATCCAGTTCCAGGCCGACCTGTGCGACGAGCAAGATCGCCTGGCGCTGATCCAGTTCCTGCAAGACAACTTCGACGGCTTGCGCGCTATCATCCACAACGCCTCGCTGTGGCTGGACGACAGCCTGGCCAACCTCAATACCATGTTCAAGTTGCATGTAGAGGCGCCCTACCACCTCAACCTGGCCCTGGGCGAACACCTGCTGAAGCTGGACAAGTCAGACATCATCCATATCTGCGATGAAACCTCCTCGCGCGGCAGCAAAAGCCATATTGGCTATGCCGCAACCAAGGCGGCGCTGCAGAACATGGTGCTGTCCTTTGCAGAAAAGTACGCACCGCGCGTACGCGTCAACGCGATCCTTCCGGGCTTGCTGATCCTCAAGGAAAACAGCGACGAAGAGTACCGCCAGCAAACCCTGAAAAAGGCCCTGCTGGAGTTCGAGCCCGGGGCTCAACCGTTGATCGATGCGGTGCTCTTCCTGCTGGAAAGCCAGTACAGCACGGGCAGCAGCGTGGTGATCAACGGCGGTCGTCACCTGAAAAAAGCCGTATCGCGGTAAACTGACCCACTGCGCCACACCTTCACGAGACTAGCCATGACGCCTCAAGAGCAACTCGAACTCGAAGCGGCGGCCTTTCGCCGCCTGGTCGAACACCTGCGCAAGCGTACCGACGTGCAGAACATCGACCTGATGAACCTCTCCGGCTTCTGCCGTAACTGCCTGTCCAAGTGGTACAAGGCTGCTGCCGACGAGCGCCAGATCGACCTCAGCCTGGATGACGCCCGCGAAGTGGTGTACGGCATGCCTTATGCCGAGTGGAAAAGCCAATACCAGAAAGAAGCCAGCCCAGAACAACAGGCGGCGTTTGCCAAAGGAAAAACCCATGACTGACCTGACCACCCTGCGCGCCAGCCTCAACAGCGGCGAACACGTCTTTGCCGACACCCTGGCGTTCATCGCGGCGGGCTACGACTACCAGCCACAGGCGTTCAACAATGGCGGCGTCGAAAACGCAGCCGGGCAGAACGAAGGCTCGTGCAAAACCCTGGGCCTGGCCCTGCTGGAAGGCCTGAGCGACCAGGAAGCGCTGCTGGCGTTCGGCGAACACTACCGCAGCGTAGTGGCTACACCACAAGGCACCGACCACGCCAACATCCGCGCCCTGATCGAGCACGGCCTGGCGGGCGTGAAATTCAGCGCACAGCCGCTGAAGCGCAAAGCCTGACCCAAACGGCATCGCCAATAGGGATCTTTGCAGAACACTGCATTTCCTGTTGGAGCTGGCTTGCCTGCGATGGCCCCGGCGCGGTGCCAGTGGATACGAGGCGCCTGCATCGCGGGCAAGCCCGGCTCCTACAATCCCTGTTGGAGCTGGCTTGCCTGCGATGACGTCAGCGGGGTGCCAGTGGCTGAGCGGCGTCTGCATCGCGGGCAAGCCCGGCTCCTACAGGCTGCATTTTCTGTTGGAGCAGGCCGCGCATGTCAGGCGTAGGGCGGGACCACCCGCCCCGGTGCGCACGCGGTCAGTTCGCCACGCTTCAACCACCCCAACGCAATCGGCCATAAACGCCCTTCGTAGCGGCTACGAAAAAACGCAAAATGCCCCACCTGCGCCTCGTCGATATCTTCAGGGGCAATACGCAGGTGCACGCGTGGGCTGGCCTTGAAATACGCCAGCAAACGCTCAATCGCCGGTACGGTACCAAACGGATCATCGCTCAGGCTGATGGCCAGGGTTTTCGCCGTCACCCGGGCAAAGTGCAACTCGGCCAACGCCTGACCACTGGGCCGCGTTTCATAGCGCGCACTGGATCGGCTCCAGTCCCGCACCACGCCAGCCGGCGTGTCTTCCAGCCAGCCCAGCCGCTTGCCCGGAAAATAGCCACACAACCGTGTCAACAACGGCATCAACACATGCCATTTGCACACCAGTTGCCAACGGCTGGCCGCCGCGTAATCACGCCAGTAGGCAAATTGCGCCCCCACCGTGACCAAATGCCGAATCACCGCCGACGAAGGCGCCAGCCCCGCGGCACACCCTCCAAAACTGTGGCCGATGACATCAATGGGCTGACCGGGAAACACACGCATCGCCCGCTGCAGCATCGCCTCGAAATCCAGTACGCCCCAGTCGGACCAGGACGCCTGAAACCCGCGCATCGACGCCGGCCGCGACTCACCGATGCCCCGGTAGTCGTAGACGATCACATCGAAGCCATTGGCAAACAGGTACTCGGCGAAACGGAAGTAGAACCGGCAGCGTACCGAGGTAGCCGCGTTGATGATGACCACCGCCCGCGCGGTATCGGCCTTGCCATGACGCCAAGTAAAACCGCCGAGGCTGAAACCATCGGCGGCCTGCTCACGAAACGCCTCGCCTGAGGCACCGGCAACCGGCGCCGGGTGCTGCTGAAGGATGATCGACATGCGCCCCCCTTTTTATAGTGGGGTCAACGCTAGCACCTTTACGGCGGGTTGAGCGTGCCGATCAGGGCATCCACCACGGCTTTGGCGCTGTCGAGGCTATGGTGCACCAGCCAGGCGCTGTCTCCGGCCAGCACCTGCTCACCCATGGCAGCGGCATACACCGCCGCTCGCGCGGGGGCCAACAAATCGGAAATGCTGCTCAGCGCATCGGCTATCGGTACACCGTCAACCACGCAGAACAGCGCGCGCTGCTGGTGTGCATCGCCCGTGCAATGGAACACCACACCTTGTGCGGTCGTAATCGGAGGGGAATCGGAGGTGTGCATAGGAACTCCTTGATTAGAGGTGAACCTAACGTTCTCGACCGGCCAAGGTCGGTCACGGGATTGACCGTGACCGCGCAACCATACCGGCGGCCCCCGGTGCACGCAACAGCAAAGCGTGGCTCTGTGCGTGAAAGCACTTCACCTGCGCGCGGGCACTAGTTGTGGTAGGTCATCCACCAGGTTTCGCGGCACGTCGAATTGAAGGTCATGTGTGCGGGCGCAACCGTAAACTGGTCGACCGGGCACTCCAGCACTTCATAGATGATCCAGCACTCGGGGCAGGTGTCCGCACTGACCGGCAAGCGGTCTTGTTCAAGGGTGCGCCGAATGACCACACCGTTGGTAAACGTCGCGGTCAGGGTGTCTTCCCTGACCTCAAGCCCTTCATCCACGGTGCTGTTTGAGCTGACGGTATAGTCGCGAACACACACCGTACTTTCTGCGCCATGCAGCGCGCGAACATACAGTGCCAAGTGCTGCGTTGCCTCTTTCATGCGATATGCCACCTGGGTAATGCAGGGAATATTGACCCGCACCGCACCTGTTAACAGGCGCGGGCGCTGCCCAGAATGAGCGCGCACAGTGCATGGGTACAAGCACAGATTGCAAAAATGCTCAGCCAACTTAGACAAAAAGCCACGGCCAAGCGAGGGTGAAATGCCGTATGATAATGCCGCCCAAATGCAAATATCGGTTCGTTTTAGATGAGTGGCAAGTCGCTTTTCAAGATTGACCTTCGTGGTTTAATACTGCTTCTCGCGATTGCGACTGCACTTATTACGCTAGGCAACGCGCTCTATTCAAGTTATCGCGTTTAGCGCCAGCAGTTGATCGACAACACACTCGAATCAAACCGTATTTATGCGGCGAAACTGGCTGCCAGTACCGATCAATTCCTGCATTCGGCCCAACAACAACTCGCCTACAGCGCGCGCATGATGAGCAAGCCGGACGGGCTTGGCCAAGCACTAGACGAAGTTGAACGCCTGAAATCCCAGACCGACAGTTTCAACTCGGTAACCGTTGCCGATGCCACGGGAAAAGTTGTAGCCATATCACCTGAAACGATTCAGATCGTGGGAAGTACACTTACTTCGGTGAATGCTCAGCGCGCACTGACTGAACAGAAGCCCTTTATCAGCCAACCCTTCGTCTCGTTCGCCGGCAACTTGGTGGTGTTCATTTCCCATCCGATTTTTTCCGACCAAGGCGTCTACCTCGGGTTTATCGGCGGCACTATTTACCTCAAGCAAAAGAGCATGCTGCACAGCCTGCTGGGCAGCCACTTCTACACCGACAGCTCCTACATTTACGTCGTCGATGAAAACCGCAAGCTGCTCTACCACCCCGACCCCAATCGGATCGGCGAGGCCGTCGGCCCCAACACGGTGATTGATGCCGTGATTCGTGGCGAAAGCGGAAAAAGCCAGGTCATCAACACCGCCGATGTCGAGATGCTGGCCGGCTACGCGCCCATTACCTCGGCGCATTGGGGCATCGTTTCTCAGCAGCCGATCGAGACATCGCTGCTGGCGTTGAACACGCTGATGATCAACATGCTCAAGGGCATTCTGCCGGTTGGCCTGCTGGGAATGCTTGCCATCTGGTGGCTGGCACGGCTGATCTCGACGCCGTTGGGGCAGCTGGCCGACTGCGCCAAGAACATGGACAGCCCGGAAGTGCAGGGCAAGATCCGCGCGGTAAAATCCTGGTACTTCGAGTCAACCCAGATCAAGCGCGCCTTGCTGTTAGGCATCTCCTTGCTGCAAAGCAAGATCGGCAAGTTGAACAAGGACGCACAAACCGACCCGCTGACGGGCCTGCTCAACCGGCGGGCCATGGCCCAAGTACTGGAAACCTACCGCAGCGAGCAAACAGCCTTCTCCGTCGTGGTGCTCGACATCGATCACTTCAAGCGGGTCAACGACACCTATGGCCATGACACCGGCGACAAGGTCCTGGTGCAGCTCTCGAAAATCATGCAGAAGTATTCGCGCGAAGCGGACAGCGTATGCCGCGTGGGTGGCGAAGAGTTTTTGATCCTGCTGCCTGGCACCTCACTTGAAGCCGCCGGCAACTTTGCCGAGCGCCTGCGCGTGGCCGTTGAACAAGCACCCATGGCGCTTGTTGGGCACATCACGATTTCCCTGGGGGTCGCCCACTGGCCGGACGACGCCAAAGAACTCTCCGAAACCCTGAAGCTGGCGGACGACCGGATGTACCAGGCCAAGCAGTTGGGCCGCAACCGCGTGGTCGCGAGTGCCGTTGAGGGCACCGTTCAGTCATGCGTGCCGCAGTAACTGCACGACCACCCCGGCCAGCCCACACGCCATCAGAACCGGTATCACGCCGCGCTTGAAGCGGAACAGCGCAATTGCGGCCGACACGGCGATCAACGCCGATACCCCATCGAACGCACCGCTGAAGCCTTTGGGCCAGAGCACGTGATAACCAAAGAACAGCGCCAGGTTGAGGATCACCCCGACGACAGCCGCGGTGATGGCGGTTAACGGCGCGGTGAACTTCAGCACGTTGTGCGTCGACTCCACCAGCGGGCCACCCGCCAGAATGAACAGAAACGACGGCAGGAAGGTGAACCAGGTGACCAGGCACGCGGCAACCGCGCCGGCCAGGAACAGGTGTTCGCCCCCCAGCGCCTGCTGCAGGTAAGCGCCCACAAAGGCGACAAAAGCCACCACCATGATCAACGGCCCGGGGGTGGTCTCACCCAGCGCCAGGCCATCGATCATCTGCGTTGGGCTCAACCAGCCATAGTGGCCGACCGCGCCTTGATAAACGTAGGGCAGCACCGCGTAGGCACCACCAAAGGTCAGCAGTGCAGCCTTGGTGAAAAACCAACCCATCTGGGTCAAGGTACCGCCCCAGCCAAACAGCGCCGTCAACACCCCCATTGGCAATACCCAGAGCACCGCGCCAACAACCAACAGTTGCACCAGACGCGACCAGCGGAAACGTGCATGTGCGGGTGTAGGGGTTTCATCGTCGATCAGCGCGGGGCCAAAGGTGGCCCGGCTTGCAGCATGCCCACCGCCGTTACTGAACCTGGCCGGCGCAAAACGACCGCCCAGGTAACCCAACACAGCGGCGCCCAGCACAATCAACGGGAACGGCACATTAAGGGCGAAGATCGCGACAAAGGACGCCGCAGCAATCGCCCACAGCCAGCTGTTTTTCAGTGCCCGTGAGCCAATACGGTGAGCCGCCTGGATCACGATGGCGGTCACGGCAGGCTTGATGCCATAGAACAACCCGGCCACCACCGGCACGTCACCAAAGGCGATGTAGACCCAGGACAGGCCAATCAAGATAAACAGCGATGGCAGCACGAACAGTACGCCGGCAATCACCCCGCCCCAGGTTCTGTGCATCAGCCAGCCGATGTAGGTGGCCAGTTGCTGCGCTTCGGGGCCGGGCAGCAACATGCAGTAGTTCAGGGCATGCAGGAACCGACGCTCGGAAATCCAGCGCCGCTGCTCGACCAACTCCTGGTGCATGATCGCGATCTGCCCGGCCGGGCCGCCGAAGCTGATAAAGCCCATCTTGAGCCAAAACACGAAGGCGTGCCAAAAACTCACCGGCGGCGGTGGTACGGCGATGGTGTCGGCTGCCTTCGGTGCGATGTGCGTCATACTGAGGATCCCTGATTGCCCGTATTAAGGCCCGGTAAAGGTATTCATTCGGGTGAGGCCGTATGATGAACGCTTGAACCGCTCAAGTGGAAGGCTCCCCCCGAATGAACGTGAGTGTTCTGTACGCGCTGGCCGCAGCTGCCCTGTTTGGCGCCAGCACACCACTGGCCAAGTTTCTGGGCGTGGGCCTTTCTCCTGTGCTGTTGGCCGGGCTGTTGTACCTGGGTAGCGGCCTAGGCCTGACCCTCGTGCGGTGCATTCGAGACCGAGGCTGGCACAGCAGCGGCCTGACAGCCCCTGAATGGCCATGGCTGCTCGCCGCCATCGCATTCGGCGGCGTGCTTGGGCCGATTGCGCTGATGTTCGGCCTGACACGTACCTCAGGGCGACCGCCTCCCTGATGCTCAATCTGGAGTCGGTGCTGACCGCCCTGCTGGCCTGGGTCGTGTTCAAGGAGAACGCTGATCGTCGAATCGTGCTCGGCATGATCGTCATCGTTCTGGGGGGCTGTGTACTCTCCTGGCCTCAGGAAAGCACATCGGCCCATGACTGGACCGGCCCGCTGGCCGTGGCGTTCGCCTGCCTGTGCTGGGCCATTGATAACAACCTGACGCGCAAAGTCTCAGCGTCCGATGCCGTGTTCATCGCGGGCCTCAAAGGCTTGAGCGCGGGTGTGGTGAACTGCGCACTGGCATTGGCTATCGGCGCCCAACTGCCGGCAATCAGCACACTGCTGCCTACCTTGCTGGTGGGCTTCCTTGGCTATGGCGTCAGCCTGGTATTGTTCGTACTGGCCCTGCGTGGGCTCGGCAGCGCACGTACCGGCGCCTATTTCTCAACGGCGCCCTTTCTGGGCGCGGCCCTCTCGATCCTGATGCTTGGGGAGTCGGTGTCATGGCTGTTCTGGATCGCCGCCGCGCTGATGGCGCTGGGTGTCTGGATACACCTGACCGAGAACCACGCACACGAGCATCAACACGAACCACTGGTGCACAGCCATCGACATACCCATGACGAGCATCACCAACATGAACACGACTTCGATTGGGATGGCACTGAACCCCACAACCACCTGCACCACCACGCACCGATCCGACACAGCCACCCGCACTTTCCCGATATCCATCACCGGCACAAGCATTGAGGGTGTGCCTGGTTGTTGATGGGTTCCCCCGGAGTGCGAGGATCGGCGTACCCCCGACACTCGATACCTGAGAGACTAAAGCGCCGGGCAAGCTCGCCCAAGATCACACCATGGACCGGATGCTACATGCGCAAGTCAGATCGACTGTTTCAGGTGGTCAACCTGATACGAGTGCATCAACCCATTACCGCAGACGCATTGGCCGAACGCATTGGCGTCTCAGCCCGCACGATTTATCGGTACATCGATGACCTGTCTGTCAGTGGCATTCCCCTCTATGGGGTTGCTGGCGTGGGGTACTCACTGCGTGAAGGCTTTGAACTGCCGCCTCTGACCCTCACCCGCACTGAACTCGATGCGCTGATGCTTGGCGTTGAGATGCTCTCCACTACCGCGGGTACTGAACTCGCCGCCTCTGCCAGGACGCTTCTGAGCAAAATCACCGCGGCGTTGCCATCGGCCGATGTACCGCCCTCGCTCTCCAGCATTCGGGCGCTGCGCGTCAGGCCCACCACAGCGCACCAGCGCCACCTGGATGAACTGAACCGGGCTATTCAACAAGCGAGCGCGGTACGTTTTTCCTATGTCAGCCTGAACGAGGCAACTTCGGACCGGACGGTGTTTCCCTTGGGGCTGTTCTATTGGGGAGGCAAGTGGACGGTGGGCACCTGGTGCGTGTCCAGGCAGGCCTACCGAGACTTCCGGATCGACCGGATGCACAACCTGCAGATCATGACGGACGGTCAAAAGCTTGGGGCAGAATGGAACCTGCGCGCCTACATGCAGTTCCAGTCCGCGCAATGGGCGGCACATCCTGCGATGAAGCACTGACAGTACGCTGTCAGTAGGCCTGCGTGACACTGGTCGCTCTTCTTACTGCACCTGGAGAGCACCCTATGACACAGAACAGCCATGTACTTGAACTCGCGATCTTTACCGTCAAGGAAGGTTTTGAACAGCAGATGCCCGAGCTTCGAGTAGTGCTTCGCGAAGCCCTGAAGCACTTTGATGGCTTGATTGAATACACCGGCTACTGCCCTGCCCCTCAAGGCCGAGTTTTCGTCGACCTTGCCAAGTGGGACAGCCTTGAGAGCGCACACGCCGTTGCACAGGCCTTCGAACGCGGAGACGCCAGATTCGCACCGTATGCCCACGCCATTGAAGCGATTACCTTCATGGGGCACTTTCATCCGGAGTGATCGCCTCTTCTCACATTGGCATCTAAGGCGCACCATTACGCAGCAATAGGCGGATTTCCGCCATCATAGTCCTGGAAAGTGGCGTGTTTCCTCCATTCAAGTGCCGGGAACACCGCCCCAACAACCGTAACATCTGCATTACAACCTTCGGGTACAGGTCTTGCAAAATGTGAACAGTAAAAGACCAGACAACGACTCACGGGATCAGACCATGCAAAAAACCTGTCACCATGAGCTGCGCAATGCCTTTCGTGCCCTGCTTGCCAGCCATGCCTGTTACCACACTGCCTCAGTGTTCGACCCGTTGTCGGCGCGTATCGCCGCCGACCTCGGTTTTGAAGTCGGCATCCTCGGCGGCTCGGTCGCGTCCCTGCAAGTGCTCGCCGCCCCGGACATCGCCCTGATCACCCTCAGCGAGTTTGCCGAACAAGCCACACGCATCGGCCGTGTGGCCCGCCTGCCCGTGATCGCCGACGCCGACCACGGCTACGGCAATGCCCTCAACGCCATGCGTACCGTCATTGAGCTGGAGCGCTCCGGCGTCGCCGCACTGACCCTTGAAGACACCCTGCTGCCAGCCCAATTCGGCCGCAAGTCCTACGACCTGATCAGCGTCGAGGAAGGCGTCGGCAAGCTGCGCGCCGCCCTGGAAGTACGCGACGACAGCGCCCTGGCAATCATCGCCCGAACCCATGCCGGCGTGCAGCCGCTGACCGACGTCATCCACCGCACCCGCGCCTATCAGGACGCAGGCGCCGACGGCATCTGCCTGGTCGGGGTGAAGGACTTTGAACACCTGGAGGCCATCGCAGAAGGCCTGAGCGTGCCACTGATGCTGGTCACCTACGGCAACCCGGAACTGCGCGACGACAGCCGCCTGGCCAAACTGGGCGTACGCATCGTGGTAGACGGCCATGCCGCCTACTTCGCGGTAATCAAAGCCACCTACGACAGCCTTCGCGAGCAGCGCGGCATCCCTGTCGAAAACGCGCTCAATGCCTCGGAACTGGTAACCAAGTACACCGCCCCGAACGACTACATCGCCTGGGCGCGGGAATACATGAACGTGAAGGAATAACGCGCCAGCTTGGGGCGAGATTCGACCCAGGCCCGCCACGAAAAAATCGTCGCCGCGCTTATGGCAGCGCTTTAAACAAGCGCAGCCTGGGCCAGGCACTGAAACACTAAGCGGTATGAGGTCGTGGGAGCGATGCGATCATTTGATCAAAAGCCTCTAGCGCATACCTTCCATCAAGGGTTTTCAAGGCCGGCATTTCTGAAGGAAAACCGAATTGCACCCGGCCTGGAAGTACCTTTTCGATGGCTGAGTACCAGTTCAAAAGAGCGGTTTGGAGACGCACGTGTAGCTCGAAATTACGCCGTCGGCGGGTGGTGTCTGCGTTGGCTCGTTCGCGCGCGAGCTGCGGATCGATGCTGCCAACAATGTAACAGTCGGCGAAGCCAATCCGCCTTTGGGCTACCGTTTCTCGTGTAGCCGCCAACTCCAATCGCCAGTCGTGTTCGCTGGCCTCGCCGATCTGCCAGAGGCTCCAAATGTAGTGGAGCTTGAGGGGATCGCTGTCGCACAAAGCCCACGAAGACATTTCTTCCGTAGCGAGCGCTGCCTGCCAGCGATCTACGTTTCGCTCTGCCCAGAACGCTGCGGCTCCGACGGGGTCTTGCAGTCGATTCGGCTCGTCCTTGAAACGTCCATTTTCAGGAACGACATATTGCCCTCCATGCTTTGCGCACCAGGTGGTTTTTCCGCTGGCGCTGATACCGTCGACAACTACGATCATCGTTCTGACTACTCCGCAAAATTTATCCTGCTCCTGCAAGCCTACAGGCATCCGTGTGGCTTGTGCCGGCATCCCTTCATGCAGCGTTTCGTACTCGCGGGCGTGCAAGGCTGGGCACACACCATGTATTGGCTTTGCAGGGCTGGGTAGATGACTTAGCCGTATGGACACCGATCCGGAAACCAGCAGAAACAACAAAGCCCGCACTGGGCGGGCTTTGTTGGGTGTTTCGTGCCCTGTGGGGGTGATCGAAACGGCTGAATGGTGCGGAGACAGGAATCGAACCTGCGACCTTCGCGTTACGAGTGCGCTGCTCTACCGACTGAGCTACACCGGCGTGACAGCAACGCTACCACTGCCGCGACGGTTACGCAAATCACTGTTTAATAACAGCTATTGCCACCTGTTCTGCTAGCCGCTCAAGGCGTGCTGCAACCGGCGGGGGCGTAGTCTTTGGCGACGGTGGTGGTGCAGTTCCAGCCGGTGGCCGAACGGGTCAGGCTGATGGTTTTGTCCAGCACTGGCGCTGGCGCATCGAGCAGGCTGCAGACGATGCTGCCGGTGCCTGCCACCGCGCTGCCCACGGCGGTAATGGCGCAGTTGGCGGTACGCTCCTGGCCACCAATGGCGGCGACGTTGGCAACGTCTGCGCCTTGGTTCAAGCGCACTTCGAGGGCGGTCTTGAGGGCGGAGATTTCCGCCAGCCCGGCGGTGGCCTTGGTTCGCGCCTGATGGTTGGTGTACATGGGTAAGGCGATGGTCGCCAGGATGCCGATGATCGCCACGACGATCATCAGCTCAATTAATGTGATGCCACGCTGCCCGTTCATGGACGTTCTCCCTGTTTGGACCGAATCGGTTGCCGGGGTGCTCTGCCGGCAGCCGCGCAGTAGGCCCGAATAGACACCTTTTGTCACCCTGCCAGACGCTATCCCTGATCCGGCCTCGACTACTCTAGAAGCTGGGATGTGAACGCACACCCCCTACAACACCTCAAGCTGTAACCAATTTTGAACCTGTTCAGCGCAACAAGGATGTCGCGATGACCAACAGAATCACACGCCCCAGGGCACAGCGCCTGCGACGAAACGCGCACAGGCGTTCAGTCGATACACAGGCCCGATACACATCGGGGCGGGTAGCCGAGTTGCTCACCTTGCACCTCGGCAACCCCATCAGTTCAGCGGAGCTGGCCCGTTTTACCCGGCAACTGGCGACCTTGCTCAAGGCCGGCGTCGCGCTGCTGCAAGCCTTCGACATGCTGGCCGAAAGCTGCAGTAACGTGCACCTGCGCCGCCTGCTGCTGGCGCTTAAACAGGCGATTGCTGCCGGCAGCAGCCTGGCCGATGCGCTGCGCAAGCATCCGCGTTGTTTCGATGCGTTGTACTGCAACCTGATTGCGGTCGGTGAGCACTCGGGCAGCCTGGATACGCTGCTGGACCAGGTGGCGAACCTTCAGGAAAAGCGCCAGGCGCTGCAAGCTCGGGTGAAAAAGGCCATGACCTATCCCGTACTGGTGCTACTGGTCGGCTTTGGGGTGTCGGCGGTGCTACTGCTTGAGGTGGTGCCGCAGTTCCAGTCACTGTTCGCAGGCTTTGGCGCAGAGCTTCCGCTGTTTACGCGCCAGGTCATTGGTGTGTCCCAATGGTTGAGCGATCACATAGTCGGGTTGCTGCTGATGGCTGGGGCTGGGCTGTTGGCCGGGCACTGGGCCTGGCGCCGCAAGCCGGCGTTCAAGCTGTGGGCATTACACCATGCGTTGAAGCTGCCACTGGCTGGCCCTCTGCTGCAACAGGTCGCCTTGGCACGCTTCGCGCGCACGTTGGCGACCTCCTTTTCTGCTGGCGTGCCACTCGTCGAAGCGTTGAACTCGGTGGCAGCAGCCTGCGGCAATCCGCTGTTCGAACAGGCGGTGCATCGGCTTCGCCAAGAGGTCTCGAATGGCCTGCCACTGAGTACAGCCATGAACGCCAGCCACCTGTTTCCCAGCCTTGCGGTGCAGTTGTGCGTGGTAGGGGAGACATCCGGCAGGTTGGACGATATGCTCGATAAAACTGCCAGCCATTATGAAACGACCATCGACCAGATGCTCGATACCCTGGCCAGTCTGCTAGAGCCCTTGATTGTATTGATCCTGGGGGTACTGGTGGGGGGCTTGGTAATCGCAATGTATCTGCCAATCTTTCAGTTGGGCGACGTGATCTGAACATGAACCTCATGGATACGCTGGCCAGCCAGCCCCTGGTCTACCTCAGCACCACCCTGTTGCTGGGGCTGGTCGTAGGTAGTTTCCTCAACGTAGTGGTCCACCGCTTGCCGATCATGCTGGAACGGCAATGGCACGAGGAGGCGCGTGAAGTCCTTGAGCTGCCAACACAGCCAGCTGAGCGCTACGACCTGTTCCTGCCCGCTTCACATTGCCCCCATTGCCAGCACCGCATCCGCGCCTGGGAAAACGTGCCACTGCTGAGTTACCTGTTTTTGCGGGGGCGCTGCTCAAGCTGTCGAACCCCTATCAGTTGTCGTTACCCGTTGGTTGAACTGGGGTGCGCGACCCTGACCGGGTTTGCCGCCTGGCACTTTGGTTTCACCCTGCAAGCGGCAGCCTTCATGGTGCTGAGCTGGGGATTGCTGGCCTTGAGCCTGATCGATATCGAACATCAGCTGTTGCCCGACGCGCTGGTACTGCCATTGCTCTGGCTGGGGTTGGTGTGCAACGCCTTTGGGTTGTTCGTACCGCTGGAAAACGCGTTCTGGGGCGCCATCGCTGGCTACCTTAGTCTGTGGACGGTGTATTGGTTGTTCCGCGTGGTGACCGGCAAGGAGGGCATGGGTTACGGCGACTTCAAGCTACTGGCCATGCTGGGTGCCTGGGGCGGCTGGCAGATCCTGCCCCTGACGCTGGTGCTGTCATCGTTGATCGGTGCCGTGCTGGGCCTGATCATGTTGCGCCTGAGCGGCAAGCTCAGCAGCACGCCGATCCCCTTCGGGCCCTATCTGGCAATTGCAGGCTGGATCGCACTGCTCTGGGGTGGTCAAATAACCACTTCCTATTTGCAGCTTGCTGGATTCCGATGACAACACCTGCCTTCACCCCCTGGATTCTCGGCCTGACCGGCGGTATTGGCAGTGGCAAAAGCGCCGCTGCACAGCGCTTCGTCGAACTGGGTGTGCACCTGGTAGACGCCGATCAAGCAGCACGCTGGGTGGTCGAACCCGGGCGCCCTGCCCTGGCCAGCATTGTCGAACGCTTCGGCCCTGGCGTGCTGCAAGCCGATGGCCAACTGGACCGTGCAGCACTGCGCCAGTTGATCTTCGCCGACCCGGAGCAACGCCGCTGGCTGGAGGCCTTGCTGCACCCGCTGATCGGCCAGGAAATCTTTAGCTACCTGGCCAAGGCCGAATCACCTTATGCCGTGTTCGTCTCGCCCTTGATGATCGAGTCCGGCCAGTTCAAGCGCACCCAGCGCTTGCTGGTGATTGACGCGCCGCAAGCCCTGCAGGTCGAGCGCACGCTGTTGCGCGACCAGACCAACCCCGAGCAGGTCCAGGCCATTCTCAAGGCCCAGACCAGCCGTGAAGAACGCCTGCGCCACGCCCACGACGTAGTGGTCAACGACCGCGATCTGAGCTGGCTGCATTCGGAGGTCGACCGCCTGCATCACTTTTACCTGACTTTGCGTGGAGGCCAACCATGAGCCAACCCCTGACCGTAGAATGCCCAACCTGTGGCGCACCCGTCGAATGGAGCGCTGCCAGCCCTTTCCGCCCCTTCTGCAGCGACCGCTGCAAGTTGATCGACCTGGGCGCCTGGGCCGCCGAAGAGCACAAGATTCCGGTAGCACCGGACGCTGAAGATGAGCTGTTTTCAGGTGAACTCAACCACCGCGAACACTAAGGCTTGGGCTCATCATCCTTCCACGGGGCCTGCAGGTAGCGGGTCCTGTTGAAGGTTTCCAGCCACTCCGGGCAAAACACGACCAATGCGCTGACCACCATGCCGTTGATGAAGGCCTCGGGGAAAATGATCAGCCACAGGTAGCCGATAAAATCCTCAAGCCATTCCGGCATTACAAAGCGACCATCCAGCCATAGCAGGCCCAAGCCCGCCAACAGGCAGAGCAATGCCGCCAGTGCCGCTGCGAAAAAGCCGGAACAGAAGATATACACGAACAGGTTTTTTGGCTGGGCGCGCTCGACGGCTATCGCGCACACCTCGGTGACCAGCACTGGCAGACCAATGAACAACAGGCCGTTGACACCCATGGCCGCCAGGTCCTGGCGCCCTAGCATCACCAAGCCCACCTGTGCGATAAAGCCGCCCACAAGCGCCAGCGGCCAGTCCAGTAGCAGGGTTACCGCGGTCATACCGATAAAGTGATAGGACACGCCGGTGTCGAAGTCCCGTCGTACCAGCCACAGCGCGAACAACGCAAAGACGGTACCGAACAACAGGTGTTGGCGACGACTGTCGGCAAACAGTTCAACCCAGCGCGTACGCGCCACCGCCCACATCAGCAGCGGGACGTAGGCTAGCCAGCCAACGCTCAGGCTTGTATCGGAAAGAACTTCAGCACTTATCACTCGTTCATTGCCCTTGTGATGTTGAAAGCACCTGTGGGGTAGTGTCACGCTGCTGCAAAGTCTACAACCGATGCTCAGAGGCTGCGATTGAGGGTCGAGCGATGACACTTTAGTAGCGCCAACGCCCCGAACCCTCTGTTTCGACAGATTTTTTCTTTAAGCATCACAATTGAGCGCTAAGCTTGTCCCATGGACGACTCAGACTATCTACGCCTGCTCACGATTCAGGCCGAGCAGGCCAATGCGTTCCTCTCCAATGCTCGTAAATGGGAACGCGAGCGTTGGGTCTGCCAGCGCCTGCTGCAAGGCCTGAACATACCCTACCGCAACGACGACTTTACACCTGCTGGCCAGGAGCCGCCGGATGTACTGTTTCGTGATGCGGCCTTTGAAGTGTTCTTCGTGCTCGACGAAGGCCGCCGCCTGAACGATGAGTGGCGCGAAGAGTTGCAACGTCGCCGCAGTGCTTTCTCACTGAGCCAGTTGGTACGCCGCGAGGCCCGCCCAAGGCGCATCAGCGCCCACGAGTTGTTGGCGCGCCTGGCGCCAACACTGAGGAAAAAAGCGCACAACTACAAGGAGCGCGGCCTCGATTTAGGTGAGCTGGACATCATTGCCTTTGCCAGCCTGAAACGGGAGGTGCTTGATCTGAACAGCCACTTCCCGCCGCCCACCGAGTACCTGCGTCAGGGCTGGCGGTCGCTGTCACTGGTCGGCCCGACCTTTGCCCGTGTGCTGTTCGCGCACCCTGATGCCCCAGACTTTTTGCGCAGTAATCTGGGCCGCAGCATTCTCTTTGATGTCGGTATCAGCCTCTGACGCGCCCTCGTGCAAAAGCGTTATGGCAAAAAATCAACGCCGGTGATAAAAAGCCTAACCACTCGCTGTGAACACCCTTTCATTACCGCCGGACGGACCTTTGGCAAGCGACTAGAGTGAACGCTATAGCGTTCCCATAGTCACAAACGTCTATCTGGCGAGGCCCCCATGACAAGCCGTCTGACCCCCGAAGATCAACAACGTGTCGATCACTACCTGCGAGCCCCGCAGCATCAAGTCGAGCGCAAGCCTTTCCGGCCTTGGCTGCTCCTTGTGCTGGTGCTGGTCGTGACGATCGGTTTGGGCCTGGTCAGCCGCCTCCTGAGTCAACTGGTGCTATGAGCTGCCTTGCGCTCGCCCACGCCGCACGCCGCCTGCGGCTGATCACTCAGGCCCCGAATTCCGTAAACCTTATGAGATATCTCCATGACTCACCGTATCGTGATTGTCGGCGGCGGCGCTGGCGGCCTGGAACTGGCGACCCGCCTGGGTAAAACCCTGGGCAAGCGTGGCATAGCCCAAATCACCCTGGTCGACGCCAACCTGACGCACATCTGGAAACCGCTGTTGCACGAGGTGGCGGCCGGGTCGCTCAACACGTCCGAGGACGAACTGAACTACGTGGCGCAAGCCAAGTGGAATCATTTTCAGTTTCAGCTCGGGCGCATGAGTGGGCTGGACCGTACCGACAAGCAGATTCAACTGGCCGCCACCCTGGACGAGGACGGTCGTGAGCTGCTGCCGGCGCGCACTCTGGGTTACGACACCCTGGTGATTGCCGTCGGCAGCAATACCAACGACTTCGGCACCTTGGGCGCGGCGCAAAACTGCCTGTTCCTCGACACCCGCAAACAAGCCGAGCGCTTCCACCAGCAGTTGCTCAACCACTACCTGCGCGCCCACGCAGGCGACAACGCCAACCAGAAGATCAGCGTGGCGATTGTTGGCGCGGGGGCTACCGGGGTGGAATTGGCAGCCGAGTTGCACCACGCGGCGCACGAGCTGGCGGCCTATGGCCTGGACCGGATCAAGCCGCAGGACATGCACATTACCCTGATCGAGGCAGGCCCACGTGTGCTGCCGGCCCTGCCGGAGCGTATCAGCGTGCCAGTGCACAAGACGCTGGAGAAGCTTGGGGTGACGGTCATGACCAACGCGGCAGTCAGTGAAGTGACCGCCGAGTCGCTCAAGACCAGCACTGGCGAGGTCATCGAAGCCAGCCTCAAGGTCTGGGCAGCTGGTATTCGGGCACCGGCGTTCCTCAAGGATATCGACGGCCTGGAAACCAACCGCATCAACCAGTTGCTGGTACGCCCTACCCTGCAGACCACCCTGGATGACGACATCTTTGCCTTTGGCGATTGTGCCGCCTGCCCACAACCTGGCAGCGACCGCAATGTACCGCCACGGGCACAGGCCGCTCACCAGCAGGCCTCGCTGCTGGCCAAGGGGCTCAAGGCTCGCCTGGAAGGCAAGCCCTTGCCGACCTATGCCTACCGTGATTACGGCTCGCTGGTGTCGCTGTCCAGCTTCTCGGCAGTGGGTAACCTGATGGGCAACCTGACGGGCAGCGTCATGCTTGAAGGCTGGTTGGCGCGGATGTTCTACGTCTCGTTGTACCGCATGCACCAGATGGCGCTCTACGGCACCTTCCGCACCTTGATGCTGATGCTCGGCAGCCGCATCGGTCGCGGCACTGAACCACGCTTGAAGCTGCACTGATGCCACACCTGTCGGGTGGTCGCTCAGGTGGCCACCCGACAGGTGTTCTGCGCTGCATGGCACATAGCGCCCGTAGATTGAGGCAGCTTTTCAGGCTCAACGCTTTTGATAGCGGAACAAACGGCAGGAGCTGTAGAAAGCTCACACGGGGAAGGGACACAGAATCGAGTAGGAGGCGAGTTCACACCCGCCGTCCTCTCACACCACCGTGCGTACGGTTCCGTACACGGCGGTTC